>NZ_JBBKBG010000003.1:0-155501 GCF_037892545.1 Pseudogracilibacillus sp. ICA-222130 | reverse complement strand
TAAATAGTATAGGAAAAATTGTCACTTGTAAAGATGAATTATTTCACTTATGATAAAAAATATGTACAATGTAAGAAGTGGATTTTAATAAGTCGTTTACATATATTTAGGAGAGGGTTAAGAAAAATGAAATTACTGAATAGCTCCATTCTCATACAGATGATTCAAATGGGAGCAAGAAATTTATCGAATAATAAAGAGATGATTAATAAATTGAATGTTTTCCCGGTACCAGATGGGGATACAGGAACAAATATGAACTTATCGATGCATGCAGCAGTTCAATCTATTCAACAACTAGAAGCATCGCCATCAATGGAATCAGTTTTAAAAGCATTTTCAAAAGGATTATTAATGGGAGCACGTGGGAATTCGGGCGTTATTTTATCGCAACTTTTCCGAGGTTTTTGTGCTGCATTAGAACAAACAGAAACAATTAATACGAAACAATTTGCAGAGGGATTACAAGCAGGAGTTGATGTAGCATATAAGGCAGTAGCAAATCCGGTTGAAGGGACCATTTTAACCGTAGCGAAGGATACTGCAAAGTTTGCGCTAGTACATGCAGAGACCGAAGAAGCATTCGTTCCATTTATGGAAGCAATAATTAAAGAGGCAAACCGTTCTTTAGATCATACACCAGAACTGTTACCAGTATTAAAAGAAGTTGGTGTAGTAGACTCGGGTGGTAAAGGGCTCGTTACAGTATATGAAGGATTCTTAGCCATGTTAAAAGGAGAAGTATTGCCAGAGTCTGAAATGGATGTAGAAGCATTAATCAAAGAAGAACATGATCATTTTGTACAGTCTCTTATTAGTAAAGACTCGATTGAAAAAGGCTATTGTACGGAATTTTTCGTGGAAATTACGTCTGACTCATTTGATGAAAATGAATTCCGTGATACATTAGCACAGTATGGTGACTCTTTACTTGTTGCTACGACAGACGACATTGTGAAAGTACATATTCACTCTGAAACGCCAGGAGAGGTTATGTCGATTGCACAAAAATATGGGGAACTAGATCGTATTGATATTGAGAATATGCGTAAACAATATGAACATATTGTCGAACAAGAGAAAGCAGAAGTGAAGGATCCAATTGATGTTGGTATTATAACGGTTGCGTTTGGGAAAGGTATAACACAAACATTTGATAGTATCGGTGCTACGACGATCATCGAAGGTGGACAAACGATGAATCCAAGTACAGAAGATGTGTTAGCAGCAATTGAAAAAACGAATGCAGCACATACCTTTATTTTACCGAACAATAAAAATATTATTTTAGCAGCAAATCAAGCAAAAGAAATTTCCGATAAATCGATTACGATTATTCCGACAAAATCGATACCAGAAGGCATTAGTGCATTAGTAGTATATGACGAATCTCTTTCTAACGAAGAAAATGAACAGGTAATGTTAGAGGCGATGCAAGATATTAAAACAGGATCTGTTACGTATGCAACGAGAGATACGGTCATTAATAATATGGAAATTAAACAAGGTGCATATATCGGCCTAAATGATGATACAATTAAAGTAACAAAAGATACTTCACTTGATACGATTCAAGCGTTGTTAGAAGAGATTGTTGATGAGGAGGAAGACGAATTAATTACGCTGTTTTACGGTGAAAATGTTACAGAGGATGAAGTAGAAAAGATGGAAGCTTTTGTAGAAGAGATGTTTGACGAAGTGGAAATTGAAATACATGAAGGAAATCAACCAATCTATGCGTACATTTTCATGGTAGAATAATAGTATTTTGATAGAATGCACGACATACGAATAATAGAATAGCATATACAAGGTACGTCAGTGGAATATTGTACAGACGTCCCTTGTATATGCTTTTTTTGTTGCATAATATGATGAAAGACATCGATTTCCCTCTTTTTTTGAACGACAACACGACTCCAATGTTAATGTTTGTCCGTTTTGTTTTTCATATGTAATTTCAAGTTTTTTATATCATATTATATTTTCACTTGCTATAATAAAGGAAGACTAAGTTTGAGATTACGTGGTAGTACAATGTTTATATTAATGATGAAGCTCAAAATGTCATAAGTAAAAAGACTAATTTACGATATAATGAAATCATATTTATAGATAGAAAGAGTGAATATAGTTTGTTAGAACAATCTGTTGATATATTGAAAGGGGTAGGTGAGAAGGTAAAAGAAGACCTAGCCTTAATGGACTTACATACAATTGAAGATATATTATATTACTTTCCATATCGATACAATATAGCAGAAGTAAAACCGTTATCACAATTAGTTCATGACGATACGGTGACAATAGTAGGTACGGTTTTGCATGACCCGACTGTCACTTATTTTGGTCGTAAAAAATCACGGTTGTCTTTTAATGTTCAAGTAGAGCAATTTGCAGTGAATGTAGTCATGTTTAATCGAGCTTTTGCAAAAAAACAATTATCCCAAGGAACAGTTGTTACGTTAACTGGAAAATGGGATGCACATCGGTTACAAATTACGGTAAACCATTATAAAGTTGGAGAGCCAAGTGATGAAGTATCGATTCAGGCCATTTACTCTGTTAAAGGGAATATAAAACAGGCAAGATTAAAAGGATTTATTACACAAGCAGTCGAAAATTATGTACAAGAAGTGAAGGAGATCTTACCTAAATCTTATTTAGAAACATATAAATTACCGTCCATTCAGCAAGCGATTTATACGTTACATTTTCCAGAAAATAAAAATGCTTTAAAACATGCGAGAAGAAGGCTTGTTTATGAAGAGTTTCTTTTATTCCAGTTGAAGATGAATTATTTAAAACATCGTAATCAGCTCGAAGTTGGTGGGGTAGCACAACAAATAGACCGAGAACAACTAGAACAGTTTATGAAAACCTTACCATTTATATTAACAGATGCACAGGTAACTGCTTTGGAAGAAATTTTAAAAGATATGACAATGCCGATGCAAATGAACCGTTTGCTCCAAGGGGATGTTGGATCAGGGAAAACGGTTGTTGCTGCGATTAGCTTATTAGCTACTGTGACAGCAGGATTTCAAGGCGCACTAATGGTTCCAACAGAAATTTTAGCGGAACAACATTATGAATCGATTCAAGGCTTATTACCGAATGTACGTGTTGCTCTGTTAACAAGTTCCATTAAAGGGAAAAAACGTACCACTGTTTTAGAAAATATTGCACAAAATGACGTCGATATCGTCATTGGTACACATTCGTTAATTCAAGAAGAAGTTATGTTTCATTCCTTAGGGTTAGTTATTATTGATGAGCAACATCGATTCGGTGTAGAGCAAAGAAGGACATTGCGGGAAAAAGGTTTACAACCGGACGTTTTATTTATGACAGCAACGCCTATTCCAAGAACATTAGCGATTACGGCATTTGGAGATATGGACGTATCTGTTATTCAGCAATTACCAAAAGGAAGAAAAGAAATTGAAACATATTGGGTAAAGGAAGATATGTTAGATCGTGTATTAACATTTATCCAAAAGAAAATTGATCAAGGGGAGCAAGCGTATATCGTTTCACCACTTATTGAAGAATCAGAAGCTTTAGATTATCAGAATGCTGTTGCTTTGTATGAGCAGTTACAAACATACTATCCTGCACATATAAATATTGGGTTATTACACGGGAAAATGAAAAATGATGAAAAAGAGTTCATCATGAAGCAATTTTTAGCAAATGATATTCAAATATTAGTTGCGACAACCGTGATTGAAGTTGGTGTGAACGTACCGAATTCAACCGTTATGGTTATTTATGATGCAGAACGTTTTGGTTTATCACAGTTGCATCAATTGCGTGGACGTGTTGGCCGGGGAGACAAACAAAGTTATTGTATTTTAATTGCAGATCCCAAAGGCGAAGTTGGTCAAGAAAGAATGAAAATTATGACGGAAACGAATGATGGGTTCAAATTATCAGAAGAAGATTTAAAACTGCGTGGACCCGGAGACTTTTTTGGGAAAAAACAGAGTGGATTACCAGAGTTTAAAGTGGCTGATATTGTGCATGATTATAAAGCGTTAGAAGTGGCAAGAAATGATGCACAAAAAATTATTCGTCATAATTTACTGTTTGAAAATAAGGAGTATGAAACGATGCGAAATGTAGTGGAAAAACAAATCGATATCAAGCAATTTGATTAAAAAAAGTTTCTTGCATTATTATACGTCATCATATATATTACTATTAGTACCTAGTCTTAATTACGGTAGATGGATGTGGTCTAGATGAAATTGAAAAAGGCGGAGCGTCAAAAACAATTAGTCGAAAAAATAGAAGCGACACCATTTATTACGGATGAAGAGTTAGCAAATTATTTTCATGTAAGTATACAAACAATTCGATTAGATCGTTTAGAATTATCTATCCCTGAACTGAGGGAGCGAATAAAATCCGTAGCAACAAACCAATGGAATGAGACAGTTCGTGCGTTACAAGTAGAGGAAATTATTGGGGATGTCATTGATTTAGAATTAGATGAACGCGCGATTTCTACAATGACAATTCAAAAAGAACAAGTTTTTTCACGAAATAAAATTGCTAGGGGACATCATTTATTTGCTCAAGCAAATTCTTTAGCTGTCGCTTTAATTAATGATGAACTAGCACTAACGACAAAATCTGAAATAACGTTTAAGAGACAAGTGAAACTTGGTGAACAAGTTGTTGCAAAAGCAAATGTAAAAGAAGTGCAAGAAAATGGAATTACGATTGTCGTCGTACATAGTTATGTGAAACATGAATTAGTATTTTCAGGAATATTTCATATGTATCGTTCGAAACCGAAGGAAAAGGTGGTTAAATCATGAAGCTAGCATTAGATGCTATGGGTGGAGATCATGCACCAAAAGTAATCGTAGAAGGTGCAATGGCAGCGATAAAAGATAAACAAGATTTAGAAATAACATTGATTGGAGACGAAGCTAAAATCCGTTCATTTTTAACGGATGAGGAGCGAATTAACATTATCCATACAGAAGAAATGATAGAAGCAGATGACGAACCTATTCGTGCTGTTCGTCGTAAAAAACAAGCTTCTGTCGTATTAATGGCGAATGAAGTAAAAGAAGAACGTGCAGATGCTTGTATATCTGCGGGCAATACGGGTGCCCTCGTCGTAGCTGGCTTATTTGGAGTTGGTCGAATAAAAGGAATTGAACGTCCTGCATTAAGTCCAACACTTCCAACGATTGACCAACGTGGCTTTTTATTGTTAGATGCAGGAGCAAACGTAGATGCAACACCTAAAAATCTATTACAATATGGTGTGATGGGCTCGATTTATTGTGAAAAAGTTCGCCATATTAAACATCCACGTGTCGCATTATTAAATGTTGGAACGGAAACTGGTAAAGGGAACTCTCTTACAAAGAAAGCATACGAGCTTTTATCAGAGGCACCAATTAATTTTATTGGAAATGTGGAAGCGCGTGATTTATTAGATGGAGTTGCGGATGTGATCGTGACAGATGGTTTTAGTGGAAACGTTACATTAAAATCAATTGAAGGAACGGCGCTTCATGTGATGAAGTTGTTAAAAGGGACATTAACATCATCCCTAAAGACAAAATTAGCTGCAGGATTCATAAAAAAAGACTTATCAAAATTAAAAGAAGCTTTGGATTATCCAGAGTATGGTGGGGCATCGTTATTTGGTTTAGCGGCACCGGTTATAAAATCGCATGGTTCTTCAAATGAACGAGCAATCTACCATACGATTATACAAGCATGTGAGATGGTAGAACAAAATATGGTAAAAACAATTAGTGAAACAATTGCAACATTGCAAGTAGACGAGGGGGAGTAAAAAATGAAAAAGATTGCAGTAATGTTTCCTGGCCAAGGGTCACAAGCAGTAGGGATGGGACAGGAATTATATGACACATTTGATGAAGTGAAACAAATTTATGACAAGGCAAATGATATTTTACATACAAATATAACAGAATTAATGTTTCAAGGACCTGTAGAAACATTAACAGAAACAGAAAATGCTCAACCAGCTTTATTATTAAATAGTATTGCTGTTTATGCACTGTTAGCAAAAGAGAATATTCAACCGACAATGGCTGTTGGGCATAGTTTAGGAGAGTATAGTGCACTTGTTGCAGCTGGTGCAATATCGCTAGAAGAAGCATTACCATTAGTGAAAACACGTGGGAACTTAATGGAAAAAGCATTTCCTAAAGGAAAAGGTACGATGGCGGCTGTATTAGGTATGTCAGAGGAAGAAATCGCAACCGTATTAGAAGAAGTGACAGAAGATGAAATCGTCGATATTGCTAATTTAAATTGCCCCGGTCAAATCGTTATTTCAGGTTCGAAACAAGGGGTGGATGAAGCAAGTGAATTATTAAAGGAAAAAGGTGCAAAACGTGTGATTCCTTTAAATGTAAGTGGACCATTCCATTCTAAATTAATGCAACCGGCGAATGAAGAATTTGCTAAACATTTAGATGCAGTAACCATTACAGAGGCAAATATGCCGGTATATGCGAACGTTACAGCAGAACCTGTTACGCAAAGTGAAGAAGTGAAACAGTTATTATTAAAACAATTATATTCACCAGTCCGATTTGAGCAATCCATTGAAAATATGTTAAAAGAAGATGTGGATGCATTTGTGGAAGTAGGTACTGGTAAAGTATTGTGTGGACTTGTTCGAAAAATTAACCGTAAAACAAAGACGTTTGCCATTCAAGATGTTGCATCTTTTGAAAAGTTTTTAGAATGGTATAGGGAGGAAGCATAAATGTTACAAGGGAAAATAGCATTAGTAACAGGGTCTTCTCGTGGAATCGGTCGTGCTATTGCATTAGAATTAGCGAAACAAGGTGCGAATATTGCTGTAAACTATGCAGGTAGTGAGGATAAAGCAGAAGAAGTTGTGCAAGAACTAAAAGCATTAGGTGTAGAAGCTATAAAAATAAAGGCAAATGTAGCAAATGAAGATGATGTAAAAGCGATGGTAAAAGAAGTAACAAAAACTTTCGGTGCATTGCATATTCTAGTAAATAATGCTGGTATTACCCGCGATAATTTATTAATGCGGATGAAAGTGGAAGACTTTGATGATGTTATTGAAACGAATTTAAAAGGTGCATTTTTATGTACAAAAGCAGTAACACGTCAAATGATGAAACAAAAAGAAGGACGTATTATTAATATTGCATCGATAGTAGGAGTAAGTGGTAATCCGGGACAAGCGAACTATGTTGCCGCAAAAGCAGGGATGATTGGATTAACGAAATCGACTGCTAAAGAATTAGCTTCGCGTAATATTTTAGTAAATGCAATCGCTCCAGGATTTATAACGACGGATATGACAGATGTATTAACGGAAGAACAGAAGGAAGCAATGTTAGCGACCATTCCTTTAGAAAAATTAGGCGAACCTGAAGATATTGCAAATGTTGTCACATTTTTAGCATCTGATCAATCCAAATATATTACTGGACAAACGATTCATGTAGATGGTGGAATGGTTATGTAAGGGTAGTAATTTTTCGTCATTTACAATATACTATTGGAGGGAGGTGAAAGGGATGACAGAAGTATTCGAAAAGGTAAAAGAAATTATCGTTGAACAACTTGATGTTGATGAAGCAGATGTAACTATGGAAGCCTCTTTCAGAGATGATTTAGATGCGGACTCATTAGACGTTGTTGAATTAGTAATGGAACTTGAAGATGAATTTGACATTGAAATTGCAGATGAAGAAGCTGAAAAGATTAACACAGTTGGAGATGCGGTTTCATATATTGCAAACAACCAATAATGTATGAACAGTCCTTATTTACATACATAAAGGGCGTTACATGTTCGAACTTAATAGGTTGAGACGAAGTAACTTAGGACTTTTTGTAATTACTTATGTCTCAACCTGTTTCGTTTTATCAAAGCATAAAGGAGGGGTGACAGTGAATATGGAACAAATAAAAAAGGAATTATCGATACAATTTGATGACGATGCATTATTAACTCAAGCATTTACCCATTCATCGTATGTGAATGAGCATCAACAAAAGCGTTTAACAGATAATGAACGATTAGAATTTTTAGGTGATGCTGTATTGGAATTAGCTGTTTCAGATTTTTTGTTTAAAAAATATACGAAGATGAAAGAAGGAGAAATGACAAAACTTCGAGCAAATATTGTTTGTGAAGAATCGTTATATTATTTTGCAAATATTTTAAAATTACATAAATATATTTTGCTTGGAAAAGGAGAAGAGCGCACTGGTGGAAGACATCGTCAAGCATTGCTTGCAGATGTGTTTGAAGCTTTTTTAGGAGCATTATATTTAGATCAAGGAATGGCTAGCTGCCAACGATTTTTAGAGAAGTATATATTTCCACATATAACAGCTGATGCTTTTTCACATGGGATGGATTATAAAACACAACTACAGGAAATTGTGCAAAAAGAAAAAGGGAGTAAAATTGAGTATTGTATTGTTGATGAGAAAGGGCCTTCACATGCCAAACAATTTAAAGCGCAATTGCTTGTCAATGGAAAAAATAAAACAATTGGGATTGGTAAAACAAAAAAAGAAGCAGAACAAAATGCGGCAAAAAGTATGTTAGAGAGGTTTAAACAAAAATAAAAGGCGAACCATGTGTCATGATTGCCTTTTATCGTTTATGAATCTTTTCGGACAGAACGTAACTCATCTACAAATGCTGCCGTCTCTTGAGGACTTAATTTTCCTGTTTGTACAACATGATCGTAAAGGAATTTTAAGTGATCATACCGTTCTAAATCATAATCTTCATCATCAAAAAGGGCTCGATTGGCAACACCGAGTCGTTCACTAAGTTGTTCTAATAAAAACTTTAAGTTCTCTTGTGACGCTTCATTTAAATTCATGTACAGTTCCCCCAACATTTTATATAAAATATGTAACTTTTAGTTTACAATGTTATGTAAGATAACACAACTAGGACGAAAAAATGAATAGTAGATTCATTTAAATGAGGAGTAGGTCTATGTTTTTAAAACGAATTGAAACGGTAGGATTTAAATCATTTGCGGATCGAACAACGGTTGAATTTGTGCCTGGAATTACGGCGGTTGTTGGGCCAAATGGTAGTGGGAAAAGTAATGTTATCGATGCTGTCCGTTGGGTATTAGGAGAACAATCGGCGAAATCATTACGTGGAAGTAAGATGGAAGATATTATTTTCCAAGGTAGTGATTCGAGGAAGGCATTAAACTTTGCAGAAGTAACATTAGTTTTAAATAATGAAAAGAAAGCATTACCGATAGAATATAATGAAGTAAGTATTACGAGGCGTGTTTATCGTTCAGGAGATAGTGAGTTTTATGTGAATAAACAACCATGCCGTTTAAAAGATATTGTCGATTTATTTATGGATACAGGCCTAGGGCGTGAATCTTTTTCTATTATTGGCCAAGGAAAAATTGATGAAATTTTAAGTTCCAAAGCAGAAGATCGTCGTGCAATTTTTGAAGAAGCGGCAGGAGTCCTAAAATATAAACAACGAAAACAAAAAGCCGAAGTGAAATTAGAGGAAACTTCACAAAATTTAGCACGTGTAGAAGATATCATGTACGAAATGAAAGACCAAATAGAACCTTTAAAAGAACAAGCAGAAAAGGCACATATTTATAATGAGAAAAAAGAAACATTACGTGAAGTGGAAGTATCATTATTAGTAACAGAAATTCATGGTTTACACGAAGAATGGCAAATACTGTTGAAGCAAATAGAACAAGAAAAAAATGATGAGTTACAACAGAAAACAACGATTCAACAACGTGAATCCAAGCTGGTTGAAGTACGTGAACAATTGGAATCATTAGAAAGTAAATTAGACATTTTACAAGAAAAGCAATTAATGAAGACAGAACGAATCGAACAGTTAGAAGGAAAAAAAAGCGTGCTTCATGAACGAGTGAAACATGTTTCGGAAAATAGAAAGAAATTAAAAGAAGAAAAAAAGATACAAGAAGAAAAACGTTCACATACACAGAAGCGTATAGAAGAAGAACAAATGTATATTAATGAAGTGAATGAATCACTTAAAGATATACGACAAAAAATGGCTTCATTACAAACAGATAATAAACAAGCGACAGACACAAAGAAAGATGCAATTGAACATTTGAAATCAGAATATATTGATGCATTGAATGAACAAGCTGCATTGCGTAATGAAGAAAGCTCTATTACTCACCAACTTGAACAAGTGGAACAACGGATAGCGACACAGCAAACGTCATCCAAACAATATATTGACCAAAGAAAGAAAAATAATGAAGCTGAAACAGCACTTCAACAAGCTTTACAAGAGAAAAAGGTAGCAGTGGATAAAAATGAACAACGTATTGCACAAATAAATGAAACGAAACGGCGATTAGAATTGACTTATGATGATATGCAACGAAAACTTTATGAAGGAAATGAACGTATCGCGACGATTGCCTCTCGTAAAGAAATGTTAGAGGAAATGAAAAATAATTTTCAAGGTTATTTTTACGGAGTGAAAGAAATTTTACAAGCGGCACAAAAAGGGAAAATCGATTCGATCGAAGGGGTTGTCATCGATTTAATGGATGTACCGACGACCTATATGACGGCAATAGATACGATTTTAGGTGCACAAGCACAACATGTCGTTGTAAAAACAGATACAGTTGCACGTAATATTATTCAATGGTTAAAAAAGGAAAATAAAGGTCGAGCGACTTTTCTTCCGTTAGGTTCTATTGAAAAAAGAGGCATCCCTGCTACAATTATCCAAAAAATAGAAACAGAAGAAGGTTATATTGGGATTGCGTCAAATTTAGTGAAAGTACATGATCCTTATCGAATCGTTGTCGATCATTTAATGGGTAATGCAATCGTGACGAAAGATTTAAAGAGTGCAACGACGATTGCAGCGAAAACAAACCGACGTTTTAGAATTGTTACGTTGGACGGAGATGTTGTGTATCCAGGTGGTTCCATGTCAGGTGGAGCGAAAAAGCAACAGAATGTATCTTTATTTACACGTGAAAAAGAGTTGAAATCTCTAGAAGAGAAATTAGTTCAATTTACAAATAGAAAACAAAAATTTTTAGAAAATATGTCTGAAGTGAAACATGAATTAGAATATCAAGTTGCTGAATTGAAAAAAATAACAGAAGAACAACAAAAATTGGACGATTCCTATGAACAAATTCAACTACAGTTAAATGATTTGAATGTCAAAGTTGCGCAAACAGAAGATCAGTTGATTAGCTATGAATTGTATATGAAGCAATATACTGAAGAGAAAGAGGCGTTATTAAACAAATATAAAGAGACGACAGAAAGATTGTTAGTCGTTTCTAATAAAATTACTGAAACAGAACAGCGTATTGACCAATATACACAAGAATTACAGACATTAGAGGAAGCGGCTAAAACGACGGAAGATACGGTTCATGAATTGGAAAAAACAGAAATTGAATTAAAAGAACGACATCATCATTTTCTAGAACGTCAACGTCATCATCAAACCGAGTTGGCAGAGATAGAAAAAACGTTAGACAATATAGTTGTTTCTTTACATGAAATGGAACAAGTTGAGCAGTTGTCTGAAGATACGAATTTAATCGAAAAAGAAATAAAAACGACTAAAAATGATTTAGAAACGTTAGCAAATGAGATTGAAGAAAGTCGGAAAAATAGAACCGAACAGTATGAATGGATTCAGGATGAACAAAGAGAAATTCGTGGTCTAGATTTGGTGCATCAAAAAGCAGTTAAAACGATTCAACAATTAGAAGTGCAAGCTAACCGTTTAGATGTCACGTTAGAAAATCGTTTGCAATTTTTACAAACAGAATATGTAATGACATATGAATATGCAAAAGAACATTTTGATTTCGTCGAAGATATGGAACAAGCGGAGCGACGCGTAAAAGAAATCAAACGTGCGATTCAATCATTAGGTACAGTGAACTTAGGTGCGATTGAAGAATATGAACGAATAAAAACAAGGTATGAATTTTTAGCGGAGCAACAAGCAGATTTAATAGATGCGAAAGAAACATTGTACACGGTTATTAAAGAGATGGATAAAGAAATGACAGAGCGTTTTGAAACGGTGTTTTTCGATATTCAACAGGCATTTATGAATGTTTTCACACAACTTTTTGGTGGGGGACGAGCCTCTCTTACGTTAACAGATCCAGAAAATATGCTTATGACAGGGATCGATATTGTAGCACAACCACCAGGGAAGAAATTACAATCATTAGACTTATTGTCTGGTGGAGAACGTGCATTAACTGCCATTGCATTGTTATTTGCCATTTTACGTACACGACCAGTTCCGTTTGTCATTTTGGATGAGGTCGATGCTGCATTAGATGAAGCGAACGTTATTCGTTTTAGTCAATATTTAAAAACATATCGAGAGGAGACACAATTTATCGTTATTACACACCGAAATGGTACAATGGAAGAGGCAGATGTATTATATGGTGTAACGATGCAGGAATCTGGCGTGTCCAAACTCGTATCTGTCAGATTAGAAGAGGCGATGAATTAGGAATAGGAGAGAATAGAATGAGCTTTTTTAAAAACTTAAAAAATAAATTTATAAAAAAAGAAGAAGATACAGAAACATATAAACAAGGAATGAAAAAAACGCGTCAATCGTTTACGAGCAAAATAAATGATATTATTGCACGATATCGTCAAGTAGATGAAGAGTTTTTTGAAGAATTGGAAGAAGCTTTAATTATGGCAGATGTTGGTGTTACGACTGTTATGGATCTCATAGAAGATTTACGTTTTGAAGTGCAACGTCGTAATATTAAAGATACGAATGAAGTGAAAGACGTTATATCAGAAAAATTAGTTGAAATTTATTACAATGAAGATGATTCGACCATTGAAGAGATCAACTATCAAACAGATGATTTAACGGTTATTTTAGTCGTTGGAGTAAATGGAGTCGGTAAAACGACTTCTATCGGTAAATTAGCAGCACAGTTGAAACAAGAAGGGAAAAATGTCGTTTTAGCAGCAGGTGATACGTTTCGGGCTGGAGCGATTGATCAATTAGAAGAATGGGGAAAACGTTCTGAAGTAGAAGTGATTAAACAATCAGAAGGTAGTGACCCAGCAGCAGTAATTTTTGATGCGATTAAAGCTGCGAAATCACGTAAAGCGGATGTGTTAATTTGTGATACAGCAGGTCGTTTACAAAATAAAGTAAACTTAATGAATGAACTGGAAAAAATTAATCGCATAATTGAGCGTGAAATTCCGGGTGCACCACATGAAGTATTACTTGTGTTAGATGCAACAACTGGACAAAATGCTTTAAGCCAGGCTAAAACATTTTCTGAAGCGACAAACGTATCTGGAATTGTATTAACGAAATTAGATGGTACTGCCAAAGGTGGTATTGTTTTAGCGATTCGTAATGAATTAAATATCCCGGTAAAATTAGTCGGCTTTGGTGAAGGGGTTCATGACTTAAAAGAGTTTGATGCACATGCATTCGTATATGGACTATTTGCTGATTTAATGGAAGAGGAAGCATAATGTTAGAAAAAACAGCAAAAATGAATATGTTGTATGATTTTTATCAAACATTGTTAACAGATAAGCAAAGGGAATATATGGAACTTTATTATTATGAAGATTATTCCTTAGGGGAAATCGCAACAGAAACAAATGTGTCAAGACAAGCGATTTATGATAACATTAAACGGACGGAACAAATATTAATGAATTATGAAGAAAAGCTACAATTGTATGAGAAGTTTTTGCAAAGGGAAGCATTGTTAGTAAAGTTAGAAGCACAATTAACCGAAGCAAATGTAGCACAACTACAATCATATATTCAACAAATAAAGAATATAGACTAGGAGGTTACCTTCTATGGCATTTGAAGGACTTTCAAATCGTTTGCAAGAGACGATTAAGAAGATAACTGGTAAAGGTAAAGTAAGTGAACAAGATGTAAATGCGATGGCAAGAGAAGTGCGACTTGCCTTATTAGAAGCGGACGTTAACTTTAAAGTAGTTCGTAATTTTATAAAAGATATAAAAGAGCGTGCGGTTGGACAAGAAGTAATGGAAAGTCTAACACCAGGGCAACAAGTAATAAAAATTGTGCAAGAAGAATTAACTAACTTAATGGGGGGCGAACAGAAAAAAATTGCTGTTGCTGATCGACCACCAACGGTTATTATGATGGCAGGGTTACAAGGTGCTGGTAAAACAACGACTACTGGTAAATTAGCAAATTTACTTCGTAAACAATATAACCGTAAACCATTACTTGTTGCTTGTGATGTATATCGTCCAGCAGCTATTCAACAATTACAAACATTAGGAAAACAATTGGATATGCCTGTATTTGAAATGGGTACAGAAGTTAGTCCGGTTGAAATTACAAAAAAAGCATTAGAGTATGCAAAAGAAGAACATTTAGATTATGTACTAATCGATACAGCTGGTCGTTTACATGTGGATGAAAATTTAATGCAAGAATTAAAAGACGTAAAAGAAGTAGCACAACCTGATGAAATTTTCCTCGTTGTCGATGCAATGACAGGACAAGATGCAGTAAATGTTGCAGAAAACTTTAATGATCAACTTGATATTACAGGAGTCGTCTTAACAAAATTAGATGGTGATACACGTGGGGGAGCTGCATTATCGATTAAGGCTGTCACAGATAAACCAATAAAGTTTGTTGGGATGGGGGAGAAATTAGATCAATTAGAAGAGTTTCATCCGGAAAGAATGGCATCCCGTATTTTAGGGATGGGAGATGTGTTATCTTTAATTGAAAAGGCACAAACGACAATTGATGAAAAACAAGCGAAAGAATTAGAAGAAAAAATGCGTACAATGTCATTTACATTTGATGATTTCTTGGAACAAATGGGTCAAGTAAAACAAATGGGGCCACTAGATGATATTTTAGCAATGCTTCCAGGTGTCGGAAAAATGAAAGGGATGAAAAATATTCAAGTTGATGAGAAACAACTTTCTCATATTGAAGCAATCATTCAATCAATGACAAAGGAAGAAAGAAATGATCCATCTGTCATTAATGCAAGTCGTAGAAAACGTATTGCGAAAGGTTCTGGAACAAACGTCGCACAAGTGAACAGGCTTTTGAAGCAGTTTAACGAGATGAAAAAAGTAATGAAACAAATGACAAATATGCAAAAAGGGAAAAAGGGAAGAGGCTTCCAATTACCATTTATGTAACTGTCATGTAAAAACACTTTACAGATATAAAAATAAGTGTTATACTTCTAAAAGTGTGAAAAGAGTAATGGAGGTGTACAAAGATGGCAGTTAAAATTCGTTTAAAAAGAATGGGTGCTAAGAGAAACCCTTTTTACCGTATTGTTGTAGCTGATTCACGTTCTCCACGTGATGGTCGTTTCATCGATCAAGTTGGAACGTATAACCCAGTTGCTAAAGAAACGGAAGTGAAAATTGACGAAGAAAAAGCACTTGACTGGATGCACAAAGGTGCACAACCAAGTGATACAGTTCGTAACTTATTCTCGAAACAAGGTATTATGCAAAAGTTTCATGATGCAAAAAACCAAAAGTAAGGTAGTGTGATTGTATGAAAAATTTAATTGAATCAATCGTAACTCCTTTAGTTGACTTTCCAGATGATATCGTCATCGAAAAAAGGGAAGAAGAAAAAAAGATTGTCTACCATTTACAAGTAAATGAAGCAGACGTCGGAAAAGTTATTGGTAAAAATGGTAGAATTGCAAAAGCAATCCGAACGATTGTATATTCTACAAAACCAAATAATGATAAGCGAGTATACCTCGATATTATGTAATAGAATGGAAACGTAAGATTGGACATAGGTTCGTACTATTCCAATCTTTCTTCATTCTTACCTTCAAAATGTCATACATAATAGATACTATTAGGATCCATGGAAAATGGAATATCCCCACATCCATACATCTTCAATTTTGAACAATATATATCTTCTATAAAAATGGAATCATTCGTATCATAAAAAGATTTAAAGGTGGAGATTTCATTGCAAATTATTCAAAAAGTTATCGTAAAACAGATGATTACGGAAAATAGCAAATATACATTACGTAAAAAATTTGAGCACGAAAAAAAGCAACTTGAATTAGAATGTCAACAATTATTATTTGAACAAAGAAAATTGATGAATAAGTTAACACAATCCAAAACAGAAGTAGAGGAAAGATTTGAGGCAGAAATAAACTTTCGGAAAGATAAAATGCTGATGATCGATTTTAAAATAGAACAATTAGAAGCATTAGAAATCGGTAGTGAAATTATCGAAAGAGAAATGGAAGCTATCGTCCCCGTAGAAGTTGGGGCCGATTGGGAAACATTAATGAAGGAACGAATAATCGTAGTGAAAGATAATATTATTGTTAGAATAGATGAATAAGGTGATGGAATTGTTTAAAATAGGCAAAATAATTAATACTCACGGTATAAAAGGAGAAGTAAAGGTACAACAGCTTACAGATTTTAGGGAACGTTTTGACGAAGGGAACATCGTATTCATTCGAAAAGATGGGACTGATTGGAAACCACTAACGATCCGTTCATCTCGGATACATAAAAATAATATCTTGTTACAGTTTGAATCTTATGAAACATTAAATGATGTCGAACCATTAAAAAACGAACTTCTGTATATAAAAGAAGAACAATTAACTCCGTTAGAGGAAGATGAATTTTATTATTTTGAAATTATCGGTTTAGAAGTAGAAACGATAGATGGAAAATATATTGGAAAAATCGATCATATTTTATCTCCTGGTGCGAATGACGTATGGGTAGTAAAAACGAAAAATAATAAAGAAATACTAATACCTTATATTGAACCTGTCGTCAAAGAAATACATATCGAGGAGAAGAAAGTTATTATTGAACCGATGGAAGGATTGTTTGATTAATGCAAATTGATATTTTAACATTGTTTCCAAAAATATTAAAAGGTGCCTTTGAAAGTTCTATTTTAAAACGGGCAATTGAAGCGAATAAATTCCAGTATGATTTATTGGACTTTAGGGAGTTTGCGGATAATAAACATAAGAAAGTGGATGATTACCCATATGGTGGTGGCGCTGGTATGGTGTTAGCAGCCCAACCTATTTTTGATGCGGTACAATATGCAACAGAACGTAAACAGTCAAAACCGAGGGTCATCCTAATGTGTCCTCAAGGGGAGCGTTATACACAACAAAAAGCAGAAGAATTTGCAAAAGAAGATCATTTAATTCTTATTTGTGGTCATTATGAAGGATATGATGAACGGATTCGAGAGCACTTAGTAACAGATGAAATTTCCATTGGTGATTATGTTTTAACTGGTGGCGAAATTGGTGCTTTAACAGTTGTAGATAGTGTTGTTCGACTTTTACCAGATGTGTTGGGAAATGAAACATCTGCGAAAGAAGATTCCTTTTCAACCGGTCTTTTAGAACATCCACAATATACAAGACCTGCTGATTTTCGTGGTTGGAAAGTACCGAACGTATTACTAGAAGGACATCATGCGAAAATAAAACGTTGGAGAAAAAAAGAATCGCTTCGTCGTACATTAGAACGTAGACCCGACTTATTGGATACGTATCCTTTAGATGAGGAAGAACAGCAAATTTTACAAGAAATCAAAGCTGAAAAAAATATATAAAGATAGTTGTATATGATATGAATATGTGCTATATTATAAGGTGTGCTTATGAAGATAAGCTGTAAAACGATGTTCCGCTATGAAGGGATTAGCCCATTTGTAAGAGCATTAGTTTGGAAGGAGTGAAGGCAAATGCAAAAATTAATTGCTGACTTAACAAAGGATCAATTACGTACAGATCACCCAGAGTTCCGTGCAGGAGATACAATTCGTGTTCACGCGAAAGTTGTTGAGGGAACTCGTGAAAGAATCCAGGTATTCGAAGGTGTTGTCATTAAGAGACAAAATGGTGGTATTCACGAAACATTCACAGTAAGAAAAATCTCTTACGGTGTAGGTGTTGAGCGTACTTTCCCATTACACTCACCAAGAATCGATAAAATTGAAGTTGTTAGAAAAGGTATTGTACGTCGTTCTAAACTTTATTACATGCGTAAATTACGTGGTAAAGCTGCACGTATTAAAGAGAGAATGTAATGATACTAGAAAAACCTCTGAACAAACTGTTTGGAGGTTTTTTTATATGAGTAGTGACAATCATTGTAAAAAAATGATTCATCTTATACAATTAAAACGTAAAGATACATAGAATTCGGAGGGGAAGCAATGGAGAAAAAAGTAGTGAAAGAGAGCGCAAGTCTTTTCAAGATTGTTATTATTGCATTACTAATTGCAATTCTTGTTCGACAATTTATCTTCTCTCCGATTATTGTGGATGGACCATCGATGCAACCGACCTTATTGGATCGTGATCAAATGATTGTGAATAAGTTTATTTACTATTTAAAAGATCCGGATCGGTTTGATATCGTTATTTTTCATGCAACAGAAGATAAAGATTTTATTAAACGTGTTATTGGCTTACCAGGAGAGCATGTTGAAGTAAAAGATAATATTCTTTATATTGACGGAGAGGAAGTGGATCAATCATTTATGGAACATAATGATGATCACACACCAGTATATCCGATTATTACAAATGACTTTACATTAGAAGATTTGCCTGGTAATTATACGGAAATTCCTGAAGGAAAAGTGTTAGTTTTAGGAGATAATCGAAGCAATTCAACAGATAGTCGTTCTTTTGGATTAGTGTCAATGGAAGAAATAATTGGTAAAACGAGTGTGGTATATTGGCCATTAGAACGAATACAATTGGTAAAGTAATCGAGGTGAGAACATGATTCAGTGGTTTCCAGGCCATATGGCTAAAGCGAGACGGGAAATCGAAGCAAAACTTAAATTAGTGGATGTTGTCATTGAACTTGTAGATGCCCGTGCACCACAATCTACACAAAACCCAATGTTACAAGAGGTAATCGGTCAAAAGGAAAAGATTATCGTATTAATGAAAAAAGATTTAGCTGATGCGATTCAAACCGATAAATGGTTACAGTATTTTGAAGCGCAAGATAAAACTGCGATGGCATTAGATGTGAACAATAAAAAAGATATTCAACAATTTATTGAACTTGTGACAGAAAAAGGAATTGAAAAACAACGTAAATTAATTGAAAAAGGTGTACAACAACGAGCAGTACGAGCATTAATAGTAGGAATTCCAAATGTAGGAAAATCCACTTTAATCAATCGCTTAGCGAATAAAAAGATTGCGAAAATTGGTGACAGACCAGGTGTGACGAAACAGCAACAGTGGATCAAAGTAAAACAAAAGTTTGAATTACTAGATACACCAGGTATTTTATGGCCTAAATTCGACGATGAACAGATTGGTTTACGTGTTGCAGCAATTGGCTCCATTAAAGATGAAATTTTACCTTTACAAGATGTTGCTGCGTTTTTATTACAATATATTTATGAAGATTATCCTAATTTATTGGAAGAAAGATATGGTTTAACGAATGTAGATGATATGTGGGAAGTTTTTGAAGAGATTGGAAAAAAACGTGGCGCTCTGGAAAGTGGTGGCCAAGTAAATTTTGACAAAGTTGCGGATGTTGTATTACAAGATTTCCGCCAAGCAAAATTAGGAAAAATAACATTAGAAACACCTTAAAAGACAATCGTACAATGTATAAGGGAGAATCTTTACATTGTACGGATGTCTTTTTTTTATTGTACACTATACATGTACGAACATCGTTGTTCGTGTCTGAAATTACATCGTTTGGAAACGATGCCGATATATAATATAGAAGAGTACTCATAAAAAATTATACTTATTGATGTCCTCATTATTTAGGAGTTGGGAAAAATGAAGAAGGAATCTATCGCAAATTTGAAAACGATGTTACAAACACAAAAAGTAACGAAAGAACAAATAAAAGAATTAAAGCAAGATGAACGGCTAGGTGTTCAAAAATTAATAAAACAATACGAAAATAAGTTGGAAAAAGAACGAATAAAACGACAAACATACTGTATGATGAGAGAGTTTGATAGAAAGTTTTTACATCGTAATATGGAATGGATTGCAGGTGTAGATGAAGCGGGGAGGGGACCATTAGCAGGTCCGGTCGTCGCAGCTGCAGTTATTTTACCAAAAGATGTTGACTTTAATGGCCTGACAGACTCCAAGCAATTAACAGCATCAGAAAGAGACATGTATTTTGAACAAATTAAGAAAAATGCTATTGCCTATCATATTGAAATAATAGCTGCAGAAGAAATTGATCGATTAAACATTTTAGAAGCTACAAAATTAGCGATGACAAATGCCTTGTTACAATTAAAGAAATATCCGGATATCGCCTTAATAGATGCAGTACAATTAGATGATTTACCATTTCAACAAGCGGCAATTATAAAAGGGGATGACAAAAGTTTATCGATCGCAGCAGCAAGTGTATTAGCGAAAGTGACGAGAGATAAATGGATGGAAAAATATGATGAATTATATCCACAATATGGATTTAAAAAACATAAGGGATATGGAACGAAAGCACATATGCAAGCAATGAAACAATATGGTATTTGCCCAATCCATCGGACATCTTTTCGTCCTGTACAACAATGTATGAAATAAAATGGGGGAATGGCGAATGCATCATCTATTCCAAATAAAAAATGAATTCATTCCATCGGTGAATCGTGTTCCAAAAAATGAATTAACATTACGAGATGGACAAATTGTTCAAGGGAAAATTTTGAAGATATTCCCAAATAATCGCGCTGAAATTCAAATTGGTAACCATAAACTGGTGGCCGAAATAACGACAAGTTTACAAATGAATAAGCAATATTTTTTTCAAGTACGAGCGGATGATACGCTTATTCATTTAAAAGTGCTAAGGGAACAAACAACGAATGTTCCAACTCAGCATATCGCACAGCTATTGCAACAGTTGCAAATAAAACCGACAAAACAGCATATCGCTTTTATTCAACAACTTATTGCGGATCGTGTTCCTTTTCAAATTACTGATATGCAACAAGCAATTAAATTGATGGAAAATCATTCAAACATAGAAGCATCACAGTTCGATATAATAAAAAAGATGATCGAAGCAGGTTTACCAATGACCAATCATGTGTTTGAGGCACTTATCGCATCAAGAGACCAAACATTTTCATCGCATATAGAAGAAATGGTTCGATCATTAGCACATGCGACAAATGTAACGGAAAAGGAACAAACATTATTGCAGCTATTAAAACAGCTACGCGGAACGAATGAAACATTTCCAACTAGTTTAGCGGAACATATCCAGCGGAAAGAGGGGCCCATCGCGAGCTTATTACAATATATAAATACATTTGAAAGGGAAAAGGATGCTCAAATAGAAGTATCGAAAAAAAGAATGACTTTATTCACGTTATTACAACGAGGATTATCCCAAACAATGAAGAGCAATACGCAATTAACAACAACGCAAAAGGTATTACAAGAAACAAGGGATATATTCACTGTATGTATAGAAAACCAATCGCAAATGACAAAGGCTGCAAATAAATTATTACAACTATTTTCTAATATACGTACAGGGAAATTACCCAATGAGCAATTTATTTTATTAAAACAAATGGTACATCAACAATTATATGGAACATTACCGATGCAACTGCAACAAACATTGGACATGCTTCTTGATGAAAATCACCCTGATCATGTGACACAATTGCATTCATTGTTACAAATATTATGTAATGATGTTTTGTATCGTACTATACAATCCATGATACAATTACCAATGGAGCTCGAGAGCAATTCAACTGAGAATGTACAACAAAGATTTCTAACTCATTTACACCAATATATGAACATCGTTGGATTACAAGATGAGCAACGAATAAAGACAGTTTTATCAGGGAAAGCTAGTGATTCGACTATACATATACAACCATCGATTAAAATGATTATGCTACAAATGATGCAAGAACCAAATACGATTGGGAGAAATAAGTTAGAACAATTTGTGCATTTTATTCATGGAATGCAATTACAATCTGTGCAAGAAACGAATCATTTTTTGCATTGTGTTCTACAATTACCTGGAGAAAACATCGGATTACATAACGATTTATTTTTGCATTTTGAAGGAAGGAAAAACAGGAATGGAAAAATAGACCCAAATCACTGTCGAATATTATTCGTGCTCGATTTAAAAAATATGAAGGAAACAATGGTAGACGTAACAATCCAAAAACGCATCATTTCCATAACAATATACAATGAACAAGTGATGAAAATGGGAAAATATGACCGTATTGAAAAAATGTTAGAAGAAGCATTGAAGAAAAATGAATTTACATTATCTCAAATAACATATAAACCATTGTTTGAAATAAAAAAACAAGAACAGCAAGATCCATATGACCGAACGACTAATGATATAGAAAGGTATGACTTTCGTATATGAATGAACGAAGAAAGAGAGCCGTTGCATTATCTTACGACCAAATGCAAGATACATCTCCAAAGATTCGTGCATTAGGAAGTGGAAAAGTTGCAGATCATATAATTGAACTAGCAGCAGAACATAATATTCCAATTGTACAAGACCAATCTTTAGTGGAAATACTTGCACAATTGGAAATAGATGAAACAATCCCTCCAGAATTGTTTGAAATGGTTGCGGAAGTATTTGCATTTATTTATCACTTAGATAAGGAATATTGAAATGCGATTTGAAATACTTATATAGTTAGATAAATAATTGTTATTCTTTGAGAATTATAAAAGCTTATCTTACAATGGGAATATACTAAATAAAAAATGGAGGCATTTGAATGAATATCCATGAGTATCAAAGTAAGAATATTTTAAGGCAATACGGTGTGAATGTACCAGACGGCCATGTTGCATATTCAATTGACGAGGCGGTAGAATATGCAAAGGGTCTTCAAACGGATGTAAAAGTTGTTAAAGCACAAATTCATGCTGGTGGCCGTGGGAAAGCAGGCGGTGTTAAAGTAGCACATAATTTAGACGAGGTACGTGAGTACGCGAAACAAATTTTAGGAAAAGTGCTTGTAACACCCCAAACAGGACCAGAAGGTAAAAAAGTAAAAAGACTCCTTATTGAAGAGGGTTGCAATATTGATAAGGAATACTATATTGGTCTCGTGTTAGACCGAAAAACTTCCAAAGTTGTGTTAATGGGTTCCGAAGAAGGTGGAATGGAAATTGAGGAAGTTGCAGCAGCAACACCTGAAAAGATTTTCAAGGAAGAAATTGATCCATCTATCGGATTAACAGGATTCCAAGCGAGAAGACTGGCATTTAATTTAAATTTCCCGAACAATGTCATTAATAAAGTAGCGACATTATTATTAAATTTATATAAAGTATTTATTGATAAAGACTGTATGACTGCAGAGATTAACCCTCTTGTTACAACAAAAGAAGGGGACGTATTAGCATTAGACGCTAAAATGAACTTTGATGGAAATGCTTTATACCGTCAAAAAGATGTTTTAGAATTACGTGATTTAGATGAAGAAGATCGTAATGAAATCGAAGCTTCAAAATATGACCTAAGTTACATTCAATTAGATGGGGATATCGGTTGTATGGTAAATGGTGCAGGACTTGCAATGGCAACAATGGATATTATTAAGTATGAAGGTGGAAATCCTGCGAACTTTTTAGATGTTGGTGGAGATGCAACTCCAGAAAAAGTAACAGAAGCATTTAAAATTATTTTAAAAGATCCAAAAGTAAAAGGGATTCTTGTAAATGTATTTGGTGGAATTATGAAATGTGATTACATCGCGCAAGGAATTATTTCTGCAACAGAACAATTAGGGCTAGAAATTCCATTAGTTGTTCGTTTAGAAGGAACGAATGTAGAAAAAGGGAAGAAAATGTTACAAGACTCTGGTTTAAATATTGTTGCAGCAGATTCAATGGGTGATGGTGCAAAGAAAATCGTTGAATTAGTAAAATAAAACAGCTGATTACAAACGCGCATAACATTTAATAATAGAAAGGACGTTTACAAGAATGAGTATTTATGTAGATAAAGATACAAAAGTAATTGTTCAAGGGATTACTGGTTCAGCTGGGATGGACCATACAGAACAGATGTTAAAATACGGTACGAAAATCGTTGCAGGAGTGACACCAGGAAAAGGTGGAACGAAAACTTTAGGTGTTCCTGTATATAACACGGTAGAAGACGCTGTAAAAGCTACAGGAGCAACAGTTTCGATTATTTATGTTCCTGCTCCATTTGCAGCAGATGCAATTATGGAAGCAACAGATGCTGGCTTAGAATTAACGATTTGTATTACAGAACATATTCCAATTAATGATATGATTAAAGTGAAAAACTTTATGAAAGATAAGAACACTCGTTTAATTGGACCAAACTGCCCAGGAGTGATTACTGCAGATGAATGTAAAATTGGTATTATGCCAGGATACATTCATACAAAAGGACATATTGGGGTTGTATCCCGATCAGGAACCTTAACATATGAGGCGGTTCACCAACTATCTCAAGCTGGATACGGTCAAACGACAGCAGTAGGAATTGGTGGAGATCCAGTTAATGGTACATCGTTTATTGATGTATTAAAAGAATTTAATGAAGATCCTGAAACTTATGCAGTCATGATGATTGGTGAGATTGGTGGTACGGCAGAGGAAGAAGCAGCTGAATGGGTGAAGGCAAATATGAAAAAACCTGTTGCAGGCTTTATTGGTGGTGCAACAGCACCTCCAGGAAAACGTATGGGACATGCTGGTGCCATTATTTCGGGTGGTGAAGGAACAGCTGAATCCAAAAAGCGTATTATGGAAGCATGCGGTATTAAAGTGGCGGACTCACCTGCTAAAATGGGTGAAACAATGATCCGTTTATTAGAAGAAACAGACTTAATTGAAAAATGTAAAACACATTAATACTTTACAAGCATAAAGAAACTTGATACATTAAACGAAAAGAGAACCATATTGAACAATCTGGGAAGGTGCGATGAGGAGTAACAAATAAGTGTATTCTATTTTGGTGCAAAAATAGATCACTTATGGCTCCTCATTTCTAGGTTGTTTTTTTTGTTGGAAAAAAATAGCGAACATATGTGTATTACTTTTCCCATAATTTAAGAGAGGGAGAGTACAAATGAAAAAGAAACGAAATACATTAATAAAGTTAAGCTTATTGTTGACAAGAAAAAAGTTATATCGTTTATTACAATACGATGTAACATTAGAAAAAGTTTACACTTTCACTTCCACACAACTAGAACATTTACTACATATATCCTCAGAAAAAGCTTCATCCATCATACATGCTCTTCAATATGATATAGATGATGCAACGATACAATATACACATAAAAACTACTATATTGTAACGATTTTTGATTCAATGTATCCACAAAGTTTGAAAGATATTCCGGATGCACCGCTTGTATTATATTGTTTAGGTGATCTTTCATTACTTCAACACAATAGATTAATTAGTGTAATCGGTACGAGAAAACCGACAGCAACGGCACCGCAAAAACTGTTAAAAGTTGTTAGCCCTCTAATTGAGGAAAACTGGGCTATTGTAAGTGGAATGGCTTATGGGATTGATAGTCTTGCCCATCAATTAGCATTGCATATGCAAGGGAAGACAATAGCCGTTTTAGGGAGTGGTTTTCGTCATATTTACCCGAAGGAACATATCCCCCTTTTTTGGAATATTGTCGAAAATGGCTTAGTTCTCTCAGAATACCCACCAAATGTGAGGCCGAAAAAATATCAATTTCCAGAGAGAAATCGAATCATTAGTGGTCTTTCATATGGAACGTTAGTAATTGAAGCGAAAGAAAAAAGTGGTACACTCATTACAGTGGATCAAGCATTAGAGCAAGGAAAAGAAGTTTTCGCTATTCCAGATTCGTTATTTATAGAGGAAGCTGCAGGTTGTTTAAAATTAATTGATCAAGGTGCAAAATTGGTGACGAATGCAGAAGATATTATCGAAAACTTACCCGGGAAATAATCCTATTTTATTAAAAAATAAGGCTCTTTATTTCATTTTGATGGTCGCAATATTTGACAAATGAAAATGTTGTCCTTACTATTAGTGGGAATTCTATTTATTTAAAAACAGAAATAAAAATTAAAAAAAGCAGGAATAAAAGTTAAAAAAGTTGAATAACCTCAATGAAATAGGAGGAAAAATAATGGCAAATTATTTAGTAATTGTGGAATCACCAGCAAAAGCAAAAACAATTGAACGTTATTTAGGAAAAAAATATAAAGTAAAAGCGTCGATGGGACATGTCATTGATTTACCGAAAAGTCAAATGGGAGTAGATGTTGATAATAATTATGCACTAAAATATATTACGATTCGTGGGAAAGGTGATATATTAAAAGAATTACGAAAAGAAGCGAAAAAAGCGGATAAAATCTATCTTGCAGCCGACCCCGATAGAGAGGGGGAGGCAATTGCATGGCATTTAGCACATGCATTAAAAATAGATGAAAATTCGGATTGTCGTGTTGTATTTAATGAAATTACGAAAGATGCGATCAAAGAGTCATTTAAAAATCCACGAAAAATTGATCATGATTTAGTAAATGCACAACAAGCTAGAAGAGTATTGGACCGTTTAGTTGGATATAATATAAGCCCATTACTATGGAAGAAAGTAAAAAAGGGTTTAAGTGCTGGTCGAGTTCAATCTGTTGCAGTAAAATTAATTATTGATCGTGAAAACGAAATAAAGAATTTTATTCCAGAAGAATACTGGTCTATCGAAAGTACATTTTTTAAAGAGGATGAGTCATTTACGGGTAAATTTTATGGTCTAAATGGAAAAAAATTAGAACTAAAAGATGATGCAGCAGTAAAAGAAATACTTGGAAAAATGGAAGGCAAACAGTTTCATATTGACAAAGTAAATAAACGTGAACGTAAAAGAAATCCAGCGAAACCATTTATTACTTCGACATTGCAACAGGAGGCAGCTAGAAAATTAAATTTTCGCGCTCGTAAAACAATGATGGTTGCACAACAATTATATGAAGGAATTGATTTAGGACGTAAAGCGGGTGGCATTACGGGGTTAATTACGTATATGCGTACAGATTCTACTCGTATTTCTGAAAGTGCTAAACAAGAAGCACATCAATTAATTGAAGATAAGTTTGGTAAACCATATATTGGACCACGTAAAAAAGTGAAAAATCAAGAAGGGGCACAAGATGCACACGAGGCGATTCGTCCCACATCTGTCATGCGTGATCCACAATCATTGAAAGGAATTTTAAATAATGATCAATTCAAACTTTATAAATTAATTTACGAACGATTTTTAGCGAGCGAAATGGCGCCAGCCGTAATGGACACGATGACTGTTCATTTGTTAAATAATGGAGTGGAGTTTCGTGCAACTGGTTCAAAAGTGAAATTTGATGGGTTTATGAAAGTATATATTGAAGGAACAGATTCAAATAAAAAAGAAGAAGAGAAGTACTTACCTGAGTTAAATGAAGGGGAACAAGTTCGCTTCGAAAAAATGGAACCAAATCAACATTTTACACAACCACCACCGAGATATACAGAGGCGACCTTAGTTGGTACATTGGAGAAACAAGGGATTGGTCGTCCATCAACATATGCTCCCACTTTAGAGACTATTCAAAATCGAGGCTATGTTCGTTTAGATAACCGTCGTTTCATCCCGACAGAATTAGGGGAGATTGTGGTGGATATTTTAAAAGAATATTTCCCTGAAATAACGAACGTCGATTTTACTGCTGAAATGGAAGCGAACTTAGACTTGATTGAAGAAGGTAAAGAAGAGTGGATTCGTGTCATTGATGAATTTTATAAAGACTTCGAAGTGCGATTAGTAAAAGCCGAAAAAGAAATGGAGTCTATTGAAATAAAAGATGAGCCTGTAGGAATTGATTGTGAGAAATGTGGGCATCCAATGGTATATAAATTAGGCCGATATGGAAAATTCATGGCTTGTTCAAACTTTCCAGATTGTCGAAATGCAAAGCCTATTTTGAAGAAAATTGGTGTAACATGCCCGACATGTAAACAAGGAGAAATTGTTGAAAGAAAGTCAAAGAAAAATCGAGTGTTTTATGGATGTGAAACCTATCCAACATGTGAATTTGTTTCTTGGGATAAACCGATTGCTAGAAGTTGCCCAAAATGTGACAGTTATTTAGTAGAAAAACGTTCGAAAAAACAAGTTCAAATTAAATGTAGTAGTTGTGATTATGAAGAAGAAGCACAATAATTGAATATCAAACATTTGAGTTGACTATTAGAACATATAAGCGTAATATATTTGTTTGGAACATTGGAGATGTATTTTTAATGTTCCAAACAAATTTGTAAGCACAATTCAGAATTTTGTTACAATTGTGTTAAATTGATTGCGGGGAATATGGTAGTATGATATGCTAGGTTTGCTTAAAAAACTAGCATTTTTGGAGTGGAATTATGTCTACGTTTCAAACGTATTTTGAACAATTTATTCAGTTTTTAGAAGTGGAAAAAAATGCTTCACCATATACAGTGCAATTTTATAGTAATGATTTACGTATGTTTGAACAAATAATGAAAAAAGAAGGAATCGAGGATGTTACAGATGTAACACCGGCTTTTGTGCGGGTATTTTTAACAGATTTATATGATCGACGGTTAAGTAGAAAATCTGTCGCACGGTCGATATCTTGTTTACGATCTTTTTATTTCTTTTTAGAAAAAATAGAGGTCGTACAACATAATCCATTTATGTATGTTCCGTTGCCGAGACAGGATAAACGAATTCCGACGTTTTTATACGAAGAAGAATTGCGCCCACTTTTTGAGGTAAGTGATTTAGCAACACCATTAGGGCAACGAAATCAAGCGTTATTAGAAATTATGTATGCTACTGGTATACGAGTAAGTGAATGTGCGAGTTTAACTTTGTCTCAAATTGATTTTTCCGTGGGAATGATTAATGTGATTGGAAAAGGAAGGAAAGAACGTTATATTCCGTTTGGACAATTTGCACATGAAGCATTGCATACATATATTAGAGATGGAAGAGACCAATTGTTACAGGCTTCAAAAGAAGAGTCAGATGCGATTTTTTTAAACGCACGTGGCCAACCGATTACGGAAAGAGGAATCCGATACGTATTCCATCAAATGGTAAAGGAAACTTCTCTAACAGTACATCTTCATCCACATAAATTACGTCATACTTTTGCGACACATTTATTAAATGAAGGGGCTGACTTACGTTCCGTACAAGAGTTGTTAGGACATAAAAATCTTTCATCCACTCAAATTTATACACATGTAACAAAGGATCGTTTAAGAAATGTCTATATGCACCATCATCCAAGAGCAAAACAAAAACCGGATGAATCATAAAAGTGTTAGTTTTGAAATGAAATAAAGGAGTTGTGATGCATGTCAAATGAACTTCATGCAACAACGATATTTGCAATTCAACATAATGGGGAATGTGCGATGAGTGGCGACGGCCAAGTAACTTTAGGAAATACAGTTGTTATGAAACATAAAGCACAAAAAGTTCGTAAATTATTTCATGGAGAGGTTATAGCAGGTTTTGCTGGTTCTGTAGCGGATGCTTTTTCTTTATTTGAGAAGTTTGAAGGGAAATTAGAAGAATATAATGGGAATATTACCCGAGCTTCCGTAGAACTAGCAAAAGAATGGCGAAGTGACAAGGTATTGCGCCAATTAGAAGCGATGTTAATCGTCATGAATAAAGAAAATATGTATGTAGTTTCAGGTACAGGAGAAGTTATCGAGCCGGATGATGGCATTTTAGCTATTGGTTCGGGCGGTAATTTTGCTTTAAGTGCTGGCCGTGCACTAGCGAAGTATTCGGCACAACTCAGTGCGAAAGAAATTGCTCAAGCAGCATTAACCATTGCTAGTGAAATTTGCGTTTATACAAATGACCATATAACGACAATGTCTTTAGAATAATGTAAAGGGTGTGTAATAAATAATGGATTATACTCCTAAGCAAATATTAGAAAAGTTAGACCATTATATTATTGGGCAAAAAGAAGCGAAAAAATCTGTTGCGGTAGCTTTACGTAACAGATATCGTAGAATGCTCTTAGATGAACAATTACGTGAAGAAATAGTTCCAAAAAATATTTTAATGATCGGTCCAACAGGAGTTGGGAAAACAGAGGTAGCCCGACGATTAGCTAAACTAGTAAATGCACCATTTATAAAAGTGGAAGCAACAAAATTTACGGAAGTTGGTTATGTTGGCCGAGATGTAGAATCTATGATTCGGGATCTTGTTGAAAATGCACTTCGTATTGTGAAAGAAGAAAAAATGGAAGTTGTAAAAGAAGAGGCTGAAAAAGAAGCAAATGAGAAAATTGTTTCTTTACTTGCTCCACGTAAAAAACGAGAAAAGAAAATGCAAAATCCATTTGAGATGCTTTTTCCAAATATGGAAGAAGAGGAAAAGGTAGATGAATCAGAAGTAGATGATATTTCACAAAAGAGAAATCAGCTAAAACAGTTATTAGCTTTAGGTGAACTAGAGGATAAGATGGTAATAGTAGATATCGAAGAACAATCACCTTCCATGTTTGATATGTTACAAGGATCTGGTATGGAGCAAATGGGGATGAATATGCAAGATGCATTTTCAAATTTGATGCCGACGAAAACGAAAAAACGTAAATTAACTGTTCGCGAAGCACGAAAAGTATTAACACAACAAGAAGCACAGAAATTGATTGATATGGACGAAGCGCAACAAGAAGCGGTTGAGCGGGCAGAACAGGATGGTATTGTCTTTATTGATGAGATTGATAAAATAGTTGGAGCTGATACGAACAGTCCAAGTGTATCCCGTGATGGAGTGCAAAGAGATATTTTACCAATCGTGGAAGGTTCAACCGTTATGACGAAATACGGACCTGTGAAAACGGACCATATCTTATTTTTTGCTGCTGGCGCATTTCATATTGCAAAGCCTTCAGATATGATTCCAGAATTGCAAGGGAGATTTCCTGTTCGCGTGGAATTCAATAAACTTACAACAGAGGACTTTGTGAAAATTTTAACAGAACCTTCTAATGCATTACTGAAGCAATACAGTGCATTAATACAGACAGAAGGTATAGAAGTGAAATTTACGGACGAAGCTGTTAAAAGAATTGCTGAAATAGCGTATGAAGTTAACCAAGAAACAGATAATATTGGTGCAAGAAGATTGCATACCATTTTAGAAAAGTTATTAGAGGATTTATCTTTTGAAGCACCAGAGATCAATTTAGAAGTGATAGAAATTACCGCACAATATGTTGATGAAAAATTAAATAATATCGTCAAAGATCGCAATTTAAGTCAATTTATACTATAAAACGGAATCATAATTTTGAAAGGATGAAGAAAATATGGAATTATTAGAGAGAACAAGAAAAATAAATGCATTATTACAAAAATCTGCAGGAAAACCAGTAAACTTTAATGACATGTCACGTACATTATCAGAAGTAATTAACGGAAATGTGTTCGTATTAAGTAGAAGAGGTCGTTTATTAGGTGTTGCAATTAACCAAGAAGTGGAAAATGATCGAATTAAACAAATGTTAGAAGAAAGACAATTTCCAGAAGAATACACGAGAGAACTCTTTCATATTTCAGAAACGACACCAAATATCGATATTGAACAGCCATTATCTGTTTTTCCATATGAAAATAAAGAATTATTTAAAGATGGATTAACGACAATTGTGCCTATTATTGGTGGAGGAGAACGTTTAGGAACGTTGATTTTAGGACGTTTAAGCGGTAGTTTCCATGATGATGACTTATTATTAGCTGAATATGGCGCAACAGTAGTAGGAATGGAAATTTTACAAGGAAAAGCAGAAGAAATAGAAATGGAAGCTCGAAGTAAAGCGGTCGTTCAAATGGCGATTAATTCATTATCATTTAGTGAGTTAGAAGCAATTGAACATATTTTTGAAGAGTTAAATGGAACAGAAGGTTTATTAGTAGCGAGTAAAATAGCTGACAGAGTCGGCATTACACGTTCGGTCATCGTAAATGCTCTTCGTAAATTAGAAAGTGCTGGTGTGATTGAATCACGTTCATTAGGAATGAAAGGTACGTACATTAAGGTCTTAAATGAAAGATTCTTACAAGAGTTAGAAAAGTTAAGTACGAACTAAACTGAAACGAATATCATGTAACGATTGCATGTTTTATAGGAGCATATGAGGATAACATACACCTTTAAAGTTAGAGGAAAAAATCTATCTTTAAGGGTGTTTTTTTATTGCATAAAATGACTGTGAATGTTGTTTTATTTTATGATGTATATGAGAATGACAGGAAAAACTTTGCATTACATTTCTCCTATATTGTTTCTAAATAATGAAAAATATGACGAATATATCATACTTCTAGTATCATATGTTGTTTTTGTTGGAATATATTTAGGACTTTTCGTAGCATGTAATTGGTTAAATTTGAAAAAAACTTAATTTTTTTTGAACATAAAGTGATAATCGCGAAAAAATAGTTAAAAATGATGAGAAATTAGTAGACTTTAGTCGCAATATCATCTAAAATAATGATGGTATAAAAAGATCTGAGAAAAAATTTAGATTGAGGGATTCAATTGAAACTATTTAACCAATCTTTTCAAAATTTAGAACAATCATTGCATTATGCAACAACGAAAAATTCTGTTATATCAAATAATCTTGCAAATGTCGATACACCTAATTATAAGGCACAAGAAGTAACGTTCAAAAGCATGTTGGAAGGAGAACTTTCATTACATGTGACGAAAAATAAACATATTCGTTCGAATGGAATAGCTACACCTTATAAAGTGATGAATCAAAATCGTACATCTTATACCCATAGTGGAAATAATGTGGATGTGGACAAAGAAATGACAGAATTAGCGAAAAATCAAATTTATTATCGTGGTGCTATCGACCGTCTAAATGGTAAATTTGGCTTATTACATACGGTGATTAGGGGTGGGAAGTAATGTCAGTTTTTCATGGTTTAAATATAAGTGCTGGCGCTTTAACGGCTCAGAGACTGCGAATGGATGTAGCTTCTTCCAATATTGCGAACCAACAATCAACAAGAGCAACCATGTTACCGGATGGTCAATTTGAACCGTATCGTAGGAAAATGGTCGTACTTCAACCGGAAAATCATTCATTTAAATCGTATATGAGCAAAGCACAAATTAATCAAAAAGTAACTTCACAAGGGGTTAAAGTGAGTAGGCTTGTACAAGATCAAGAGCCATTTAAAGCCATTTTTGATCCAACTCATCCAGATGCAAATGAAGAAGGTTATGTGCTTTATCCAAATGTGGATCCATTAAAAGAAATGGTAGATTTAATGGGAGCAACTCGTTCTTATGAGGCGAACATTACTGCATTAAACGCAACGAAAGATATGTTGTTAAAAGCATTAGAAATTGGTAGGTCGTAAGAAAGGATGAAGGACGATGACGAAATTAGTCGCTCTGTCTGCAATATCACCAAAAGAGCAAATAGACAAACAAACAACACAGAACATACAAAATGAATCAAAATTCCAGCATATATTTAAACAAGCATTAGAAAAAGTTAGTGCAGTGGAACATGAATCAGATGTAAAAACAAATGCCTTTTTAAGAGGAGAAACAACAGATCTTCATGATGTCATGTTAACGGCGCAAAAGGCAAAGATTACAGTAGAAGCGACCGTCCAGATTCAGCAAAAAGTAATCGACGCATATAATGATGTGATGAGAATGCAAATCTAGTACATAGAAAATATAAACAAAGTTCGGTGTGATAAATGAAAGATAAATTAAATCTATTTATGGAACAAATTAAATTATTTTGGAGTAAAACTTCCATATTAAAAAGAACATTATACATAAGTATGACAATTTTACTTATAACGGGAATTGTCGTTGTTACTGTTTTAACAAATAAGAGTAGTTTTGTTCCTTTATACTCAAATCTATCTATACAAGAGGTAGGTCAAATTAAAGAGGAACTTGATGCAAGAAATATTCAGTATGAAATAGTCGATAATGGGACGACGATTAAAGTGCCTGAAGAGCATTCACAAACTTTAATTGTTGAATTAGCGAATGAAGGTATTCCAAATAGTGGGAATATCGATTATTCGTTTTTTAGTGAAAACTCTTCATGGGGAATTACGGATAATGAATTTAACATGATGAAGTTAGATGCGATGCAAACAGAGCTTAGTAATTTGATGAAAGGTATGGAAGGAATTGAAGAAGCAAATGTGATGATTAACTTACCAGAACAATCGGTATTTGTATCTGATATGACCGAAAATGCTAGTGTATCCATCGTACTACAAACAGAATATGGTTATGAATTTCAACCGAATCAAATGAAAGGTTTATATCATCTCGTTTCAAAAGCGATTCCGAATTTACCAGAGGAAAATATCGTCATTATGAATCAGAACTTTGAGTATTTCGATCAATATGCATCAAATCAAGCAGACCATATTGGTGCAACTCAAGATGTAAAAACAGAAATTGAAAATGATATTCAAAAACGAGTACAACAAATGTTAAGTGCCATTGTTGGGGTGGATAAAGTAATAACATCTGTAACAGCTGATATTGATTTTACAAATGAAAATCGTGTAGAAGATTTAGTGGAACCTGTCGACATTGATGCGATGGAAGGAATTCCAGTAAGTATTGAGACGATTCAAGAAACGTTTGAAGGTACGGATGAAATTGGTGGAGTTGCTGGCACTGGGGAAGAAGACATTGCCAATTATCCTGGAGTTATGCAAGGAGAAAGTGGCGATTACGATTCAACAAAAGAAACCGTTAATTATGAGTTTAATAATATTAAGAAAGAAATTGCAGAAGCACCATATAAAATTCGTGATTTAGGTATTCAAGTAATGGTTGATAATACGAGAATCATTGACGGAGAAGTAGTGGAGTTAACACAGCAAGAATTGAACGCAGTAGAAGAGGGAATGGCTTCTATTCTAGAATCGATGATTACAACATCCATCGATAAAACTTATGGTGAAATAGAAACAGATGATAAAATTTCTATCGTATTTCAAACATTCCATGGCCGTGACCAACTAACTGCTGATTTATCGGAAGAAAAGGCATTTCCAATTTGGCCATATATCGTTGGGGTAATCATTATGATAACGATTATTATTATTTTCTTTGTCATGCGTAGAAAACGTACAGAAGAAACGGTAGAAGAAAACGTAACGGTATCTGACATAACGACAGAAGATTCCGTAACCGTTCCAGATTTAGAAGAACAACCGAAAACAGAGCAAGACATGCAAAAAGAACAACTTGAAAAAATGGCAAAGGACAAGCCGGAAGACTTCGCGAAATTATTACGTAGTTGGATTTCGGAAGATTAGGAGGAAAGGAGTATGAGTATTAAACAGAAAAAATTAACTGGAAAACAAAAAGCAGCCATTTTGCTTATTTCACTAGGACCAGACGTGTCGGCAGAAGTATACAAACATTTATCAGAAGAAGAAGTGGAACGATTAAGCTTAGAAATATCGACGATTCAAAAAGTGGATTCGGATTTAAAAGAATCCATAGTGGAGCAATTTCATCAGATTGCCATTGCTCAACAATATATTTCACAAGGTGGAGTAGGATATGCAAAAACAGTTCTTGAAAAAGCTTTTGGTACTCAAGAGGCAACAAATATTATTAATCGTTTAACTTCTTCTTTACAAGTAAGACCTTTTGATTTTGCTCGGAAAGCAGACCCGAATCAAGTGCTTAACTTTATACAAAATGAACATCCGCAAACGATAGCACTTGTCCTATCTTATTTAGAACCTGAACAAGCCGGACAAATTTTATCTTCATTAGAGGAAGAAGTGCAAGCAGATATCGCATGCAGAATTGCGACGATGGATTCCACACCACCAGACATTATTACGGAAATTGAACACGTGCTTGAAAAGAATATTTCAACATCCTTAACAGAGGATTATACACAAACGGGCGGTATTCAATCTGTTGTAGAAGTGTTAAATGAAGTAGATCGAAGTACAGAGCGGACTATTTTAGATACATTAGAAATCCAAAATCCTGAATTAGCGGAAGAAATTAAGAAACGTATGTTTATCTTTGACGATATTGTTATTTTAGACAATCGTGCCATTCAACGTATTATTCGTGAAGTGGATAATGAAGACTTGAAATTATCGTTACGTGTCGCAAGCGAAGAAGTAAAAGAGGTTATTTTTCAAAATATGTCGCAACGTATGGTGGAAACATTTAAAGAAGAAATGGAATTTATGGGGCCAGTACGATTACGAGATGTAGAAGAAGCACAAACACGTATCGTTGGGACGATTCGCCGATTGGATGAAATTGGGGAAATCGTAATCGCCCGTGGTGGAGGAGACGATATTATTGTCTAATCTAAAGCAAAACTTGGAAAACAAAAAAGTAATTTCTATTAAAAAAATTCAAGCGAATAATCCACAAGATAAAGACATACGTAGTCAGCGTCGTTCTAAAGATGTCATCGAAAGTGAAATTAACATGTTGGAACAAACCTTAGCTACACTAGAACAGCAAAAGGAAACGTCTATCCAAGAGTTAGAAGCCTATATTGCTGCAGAGAAAGAGCGGATTGCCAATGAAAAAATCAATGTATTTGAACAGGCAAAACAGCAAGGTTATAAAGAAGGGTATATCGATGGTGAAAACGAAGCGAAAAATGAATACCAAACTTATTTGGATGAAGCGAATGACATTGTTCGAAAAAGTGAACAAGATTACATAGCGACAATTGAAAAATGCTCTACTACAATTATTCAGTTAGCCATGCATGTGGCGGAAAAAATCATAGATAATGAAATACAAACGGGTGAACATGTGATGAAGGGCATAGTAGAAAAAGCGGTACAACATGTAAAAGATACTTCAACTATATCCATTTATGTTCATCCGACACATTATGCGTCCTTACATGCGCAAAAGGATGAATTAGAACAATTGTTAAATGAAGATGAAATGCTTTATTTATATGTAGATTCGAACTTACAAGAAAATGATTGTATGATCCGCCATCCATTTGGACAAATTGATGCTGGTGTGGATACACAGTTGAAACAAATTAAACGTGCGTTACAAGAAAAGGTAATGGAGAATTAATATGGATTTTGATACGTGCATACAAACGATTAAAGAGATAGATACATACAAATATTACGGGAAAATTACTCGTGTTGTCGGTATTATGATTGAATCATTAGGACCAGCAGCAAATATTGGAGAAGTATGTATCATTCATCCTGAACATAAAAGCCAATCACCGATATTAGCGGAAGTTGTTGGGTTTCATCACGAGCAAATCATTTTAATGCCTTATACAGAAGTGTCTGAAATTGGACCTGGTTGTCTAGTTGAAGCGACCAATCAACCTTTAACAGTGAAGATTGGTCATAGTTTAATTGGACATGTAGTAGATGCATTAGGATATCCATTGGATCGTAGTATTTTACCGAAAGGATTAAAAAAAGTTTTCACTGAAAATGAACCACCGAATCCAATGAGTCGTCCACCGATTGATCAACCGATCCAGGTTGGTATTCGAGCAATTGATTCTATGTTAACAGTAGGGGAAGGGCAACGCATTGGTATTTTTGCCGGTAGTGGAGTTGGAAAAAGTACATTATTAGGGATGATTGCCCGCAATAGTGCAGCAGATATCAATGTTATTGCATTAATTGGAGAACGTGGGCGTGAAGTACGGGAGTTTATTGAAAAAGACCTCGGTGAAGAAGGATTGAAAAAATCTATTATTGTTGTTGCGACTTCTGATCAACCAGCATTAATGCGAATTAAAGGTGCATATACTGCAACAGCGATCAGTGAATATTTTCGTGATCAAGGATATAAAGTGAATTTAATGATGGATTCTGTTACACGAGTTGCAATGGCGCAACGGGAAATAGGATTGGCAGTAGGCGAGCCACCGACGTCTAAAGGATATACGCCATCCGTATTTGCCATATTACCTAAATTGCTAGAGAGAACAGGCACAAATGAACAAGGAACCATTACAGCATTTTATACCGTATTGGTGGACGGTGATGATATGAATGAACCGATTGCAGATGCAGTTCGAGGAATATTGGATGGTCATTTCGTTTTAGAGAGAAGATTAGCTGAAATGGGGCAATTTCCAGCAATTAATATACTGAAGTCTGTTAGTAGAGTAATGCATGATATCGTTTCACCAGCACATCGTACAACGGTACAAAAAATAAGAACGTTGATGGCGACATATGAAGAAAATGTTGAATTAATTCAAATTGGTGCATATCGGTATGGTACAGATCCTAAAATAGATGAAGCAATCACATATTATCCGATTATTATGGATTATTTAAAACAAGGGATTGACGAACAAGAAAATTTCGAACAATCAATTGAAAAATTACATCTTATTTTGGCAGGTGGGCAGTAATGGATAATGTGGCAGTATTGCAAAAGGTGTTACAAATACGAGAACAAGAAAAAACGATTGCTCAAAAAGAAAAAAATGAAGCGACTGTTTTATTTGAAAAACAAGCAACAGCGTTATATGAATTATTAAAAAAGAAAGAACATGCAGAAGTATTGATGAATCAATATATGCAAACATATACTTCGATTGAAAAAATTAAAGAACAATCGATGTTTATACAATCTATGACGAGAAAAGCGTCCACATTACAACAAAATGTGCAACAAGCAAGGGAAAAAATGCTAGAAAAACAAGCATATTTAACAGAAACACATATTGAAATGAAAAAAATAGAAAAACTTATTGAACGAAAGCAACAGGCAAGACAGGAAGAACTGATACGAAAAGAAAATATTTTAATGGATGAACTGTCCATCCGACAGTTTACAAGTTCGATTCAAAATAGGTGAAAATATGACAAAAGAAAAAAGGAAATCTCCAATTCTATTCATCATATTTGCGATTATCATCCCGTTAATGTTAACCGTGGGGATTGTGTACATTGGATTAACTTTAGTTGGCATTGATGTCAAGGATAAATTAGCTGATGTACCAGTTGTTTCTTCTTTTATTAAGAGTAATGAAGTCGAACAACTAGAAAAAACAATAAAAAAACAAGAAGATTTGATTGCATCAAAAGATGAAGAAATCAATGATCTATCGAAAGAGGTAGAAAGTTTACGGGCAATTGCAGATGACTTAGAGTTAGATTTAAAAAAGAAAGAAAAAAGTGAGCAGAAAAACGAGAAAGAAAACACAGAGCGTGAAGAAGACGGAAATGACGCATTAAAAAGAGCCGCATCCTCTTACAGGAAAATGGAACCGGAAAATGCTGCTGCAATTATAACGCAAATGAATGACCAAGACGCCATTCAAATTCTATCCAACATTCCGAGTGATGTAAGAGGAAATATATTAGCTGAAATGGAATCAAAAAGAGCTGCTACATTGACAAAGTTAATGATGCAATAAAAGTTTTTTATGATATGGAAGGGGGTGAATGGAATGGAAATTATGCAAGTATTCACACGAACGAATACGAATATCCGGCATAATGAGTTGGATATAAATGAACAAGACACTAGTTTTAAAACATTTCTCCTAGCCAATGAAAAAGAAGATGTAGATGAAATATTTATAAATGTAAAAGAAACAATGGTAGAAAGTGATGGAGAGGAAACAACCGATCATCCTATCGGTGAGTATGATGAAACATATGAGCTAGACAGTTTGATTAAGGACGACATATATGAAAATATCGATATTTTCATGTATCAACCTACTACTCATATGTTGGTAACAAACAGTGACACATCGATTGATTTCGACATACAACAAAATAGGTATGCTTCCAAAAATACATTGGATGATGTTGTAGATACTTTTCCAAACATATCAAAAGAAGAAATGATGCAACTGTCTAATGAAATCATTCGTTACATACAAACGGAGACGGTACATGAACCTTCATCTTTGCAACAACTACTCGTTGTATTACAAAAGGTGAATCATTTGTCCATGGAAGATAAAGAAGTACTTTTGCATCAATTAGATCAGTTAGAAGAAAAAAAGATTTCAGAGACAGGTAAACTTTTAGTGAAAACATTTGAAAAACGTACAGAGATGACGACACAAAACAAGTATCAAACAGATGCAATAGTGACGAAAAATACTATCGCAAATTGGTTAGAACAAGCTTTTCTGCGATATGATACCGCACCAAGTAATCAACAAATAAACGATACAGTAACGTCAACCCAAATAAGTAGTCCAACGATGGTACCAATAGATGCAGTACAGCAATACGATATACATATTCGTCAGATAGGAAAGGTAGAAGAAATATCTGAACAGCTCGTATCAAAATTAACGACAGTCATTCAAAAGAGTCCTATGTTCAAACAGGATGGAATGATGCCGCTACAATTACAAATTAATCCAACACAATTAGGCCATATTACGATAAGAATGTCGGAGGTAAATGGAGAAATGCGAGTTGAATTGTTGGTGACATCCAATGCAACGAAGAAAATACTTGAGAGTAACATACATCAATTAAAACATCTATTTTCTCCGCATCAAGTAATTATTGAAAAGGATCCAACTATTTCTGAGGAGGAATTCTTTTCAAACAATGAAGAGGACCTAAATGAAGAAGAACCAAAACAAGAAAAAGACGAACGAAAAGATGAAAAAGCTCCGTCGATGGATTTTGAGCAATTATTGCAACATTTAGGAGAGGAGGAAGAAAATGACAAAAATTGATTCAGATTTATATATATCTAACGTACCGAAAGACCGTGCACCTAGTTCCGAACTAGGCAAAGATGAATTTATAAAAATTTTAATGACACAATTACAAAACCAAGATCCATTAAATCCGATGGAAGATCGTGATTTTATTGCACAAATGGCGACATTTTCATCTTTAGAACAAATGATGAATATGGCAAGCTCCATTGATACATTAGTGCAAAATCAATTAGTATCTCCGGTTATTCAATATAGTCATATGATTGGAAAAGAAGTGACCTATGAATCCATCGATGAAGAGACGAATGAAAAGACGATTGTCACGAGTGTTGTCAATGCAGTTAGTTCCCAAGAAGGTTGGGCTATTTTAGAGTTAGAAAACGGCCAAAAAGTTTTTGCTGATGGAATTTTAAAAGTAAAGGAGGTAGGTAAAAAGGATGCATAAATATATACATCCAATACAGCAGCATTATGTACATCACTCGGCAACTAAAAAACAGCCAATAGTGAAGACAAGCTTTCAATCCATTTTTGAACATGTTTCTGGATTAAAAGTGAGTAAACATGCCAAACACCGTATGCAAGAGAGAAATATTCATATAACAGATCAAACGTGGAGAAAGATTGAAACGAAACTTGATGAAGCGAAGAACAAAGGTGTGACAGAAGCTCTCGTCGTTTTAAATGATGCGGCACTTATCGTTAGCGCAAAAAACAATACGGTCGTTACAGCATTACATAAAACAGAAGCGAATGATCGAATATTTACTAATATTAATGGAACGATTTTAATATAGCTGGACTCTGTTAGGAGAGGCTATCCACTATGGAATGATAGACATAGTGAATAATAATGAAAGAGGGAAAAATATGTTACGTTCAATGTATTCTGGAATTTCAGGTATGAGAGGATTTCAAACAAAATTAGATGTAATTGGGAATAATATTTCAAATGTAAACACGTCAGGGTTTAAAAAAGGACGAGTTACCTTCCAAGATATGATGTCACAAACGACAAGAGGAGCACAAGCTGCGGAAGGTGGACGAGGTGGAATCAATCCAATGCAAGTTGGTTTAGGATCCCAAGTTGGTTCAGTAGATAATATTCATACACAAGGGTTCTTACAATCTACGGGGCGTCCATTAGACGTTGCCATTGAAGGGGATGGCTTTTTTAAAGTATCTGATGGTGAAAATGTTTATTACACACGTGCAGGTAATTTCTATTTAGATGATGCAGGAAACGTCGTAACAGCGGATGGATATTTTTTATTACAAGATGATAATAGTACGATTCAAATCGATCCTAGTACAACACAAAGCTTTAGTATTGCAAAAAATGGGGATGTCAACATCGTAACAGCGGATGGTACAAATAGTGATCAAAAAATTGGAATAACTATTTTTGCTAACCCTGAAGGTTTAGAGAAGGTCGGAGGCAGTTTATATATGGAGTCACAAAACTCTGGGGAAGCACAACATGGTGCTCCTGGAATGAATGGAGCAGGAGATCTTGCAGCTAGTTCGTTGGAAATGTCGAATGTTGACTTAGCAGAAGAGTTTACAGAAATGATCGTATCACAACGTGGTTTCCAAGCGAATACAAGAATCATTACGACTTCAGATGAAATTTTACAAGAATTAGTAAACTTAAAACGATAAATGGAGGAGGTAGAGTTGTAGCAATACCTATATAATTGGTATTCGCTACAACTCGCCAAATATGATTGAATTAACTAGATTAAACGGAGAAACATTTTATCTAAATCCATTTATGGTGGAGCAGGTACAATCATTACCAGATACGACGATTACATTATTAAACGGGAAAAAATTCGTCGTACAAACGAACAAAGAAGATGTTTTGCGAAAAATATTGGAAATGTATCAACAAGTAGGGATGATTGGCTTTCAAACGAAGCAGGTGAATCAAGATGAGTAAAGCATTAAAAATAACTGTGATCTCTGTTGCATCATTACTTGCCATTGCAATGATTGCCGTCGTTGCCGTACTTTATTTCAACAACAATCATATTGAAAGTAAAGAATTATCTATTGATGAAATGAATGAATTTTCCTATGAAACTCCAGAGGTAACGACAGATTTAAAAGATGGTGTATTCGTCCGTATTCAATTCCAATTAATTATGGATAGCAAAGCTAGTTTAAAAGAAATTGAAAAACGTGAATTCCAAATTAAAAATCTGTTAATTAAAGAATTGGCAGTAATGACAGAAGAAGATTTTAATGAAGGTTTAACCGATTTAGAAAAAGGATTACAAGAAAAATTAAACGAGATGATGACAGAAGGAACAATTAAAGACGTATATACAATAAGTAAAATTATGCAATAAATGATTGCTCCGTCATGGAGGTGATGAACATTGTCTGAAGAAATTTTGTCACAGACAGAAATAGATGCTTTATTATCAGCTATTTCATCTGGAGAAATGGATGCAGAAGAATTAAAGAAAGAAGAAGAAGATAAAAAAATAAAAGTATATGATTTTAAGCGTGCATTGCGTTTTTCGAAAGATCAAATTCGAAGTATATCACGAATCCATGAAAATTATGCAAGGCTATTAACGACCTTTTTTTCAGGTCAATTAAGAACATATGTAAATATTTCTGTTGCCTCTGTGGACCAAATTCCATATGAAGAATTTATACGTTCCATACCAAAAATGACAATTTTAAATGTGATTAGCATGGAACCTTTAGAAGGTAGAATTTTGATGGAAGTGAATCCAAATATTGCTTACAGTATGATGGATCGGTTGCTAGGGGGGAAAGGAAATAGTCATGTTCAGCCAAATAGTTTAACGGAAATTGAGACGACTATCATGACTCAGATGTTCGAAAAAGCTGTTGTAAATATTCAAGAGGCTTGGTCAACGATCGTAGAAATCGACCCAATGTTGGATGAATTTGAAGTGAATCCACAATTTTTACAAATGGTTTCGCCAAATGAAACAGTTGTAGTTGTTTCTTTGAATACACAAATTGGTGATGTATCAGGAATGATTAATATTTGTATTCCACATATCGTGTTAGAACCAATTATACCTAAATTATCTGCCCACTATTGGATGGAGTCCGTAACAAAGGAACGTGATCCTGAAAAATATGCCATTTTATCGAAACATATGGAAAAAGTAGAATTAGAGGCAAAAGTTATTTTAGGTCAATCAACTATGACGGTGAATGAGTTATTGCAATTATCGACAGGGGATGTCATTAGTTTACATCAAAAGATTCAAGACCCGTTAACATTAGAAGTGAATGGAGAGCCAAAGATGCATGTTCAAGTTGGAACGGTACATAAAAAAGTAGCAGTACAAGTGATGGATCATATCGAAAGGAGGAGTTTATCGTGATGGATAACAAATTAACACAAGAAGAAATAGATGCTTTATTAAATGTAACAGATGATAGCACTTCTGATATCACATATGAAGATGAGAGTAATACATATTTAACTCCTCTTGAAATGGATGCACTGGGGGAAATTGGTAATATTTCTTTTGGAAGTTCAGCAACGACATTGTCGACTTTATTAAATCAAAAAGTGGATATTACGACACCGACTGTTTCATTTGTAAAAAAGACAGGGATGAAAGAGGAATTTCCATATGAACATGTCAGTTTACAAGTAGATTATCGTGATGGTTTTGATGGGGAAAATATTTTTTTAATGAAAGCGAAAGATGCGGCAATTATTTCAGATATTATGCTTGGAGGCAATGGTTTACAACCAAATGAGGAATTATCTGAAATTGAATTAAGTGCAGTACAAGAAGCGATGAATCAAATGATGGGAGCTTCAGCAACGAGTATGTCTACAGTATTTAATAAACGTGTTGATATCTCACCGCCACAAGTAGATTATAAAGATATTGATAAATTAGAGGAAGTGGCAAAAGGAAGTGGCGAAGATGTATTTGTGCGAGTTGCTTTTAATTTAAAAGTTGGAGATTTAATTGATTCGAATATTTTCCAACTGATCCCATTAGATTTTGCGAAAGATTTAGTCAATCAATTACTTGAACCTACAGAAGATTCAAGTAATCAAGAGGCAAATATGAGAGAAATTGCTCAACAAACTGACAGAAATGGCACACAAACAGAAGTTGAAACAACGCAAATGGAGCAACCGACATCGACTCAATCGGAACCACAACATATTGGTAATCATATTGCACCTGACTCGACGATTCAACATGCAGCATTTGAAGCTTTTGAACCAACACCCCTAAATCAAACGAATAAACGAAATTTAGATATGCTTTTAGATGTACCACTTTCAGTTACAGTTGAATTAGGGAGAACGAAGCAAACGGTAGAGGACATTTTAGAGTTATCTCAAGGTGCAATTATTGAACTGGATAAACTAGCAGGAGAGCCTGTAGATGTTTTAGTGAATAATAAATTAATCGCTAAAGGAGAAGTCGTTGTAATTGATGAGAACTTTGGTGTAAGGGTGACAGATATTGTCAGTCCAAAAGATCGTTTAATGAAATTAAATTAATAGATAAAGGTGGAAATAACGATGGCACAAAAGGTATTAATCGTAGATGATGCAGCATTTATGAGAATGATGATCAAAGATATTTTAGAGAAGAATGGTTATAACGTTGTAGGTGAAGCTGAAAATGGGAGTATTGCAGTAGAAAAATATAAAGAATTAACTCCAGATTTAGTGACAATGGATATTACAATGCCTGAAAAAGATGGTATTCAAGCTTTAAAGGAAATTAAAGAAATAGATCCAAATGCAACAATTATTATGTGTTCTGCAATGGGGCAACAAGCGATGGTAATTGACGCCATTCAAGCCGGGGCAAAAGATTTTATCGTAAAACCTTTTCAAGCTGATCGTGTAATGGAAGCTGTTTCGAAAGCATTAGCATAAGAGAGTGATACAAATGAAAAAGATCGTTGTAGCAATGATGTTCATTTGTTTACTTTTTCCTGTTGCTACATACGCGAATAATGTGTCACCGAATGTAAAAGATTGCATGGAGCAAAATGGGGATTGTGAGGAATTACAAAGTCCGACAAGCATAGAAATAGACGGATCAAATGATATGTTGTTACAAGATAGTGAGCAACGATCTCCTTCTTTTTTTATGAATATAATCAAAATGATCTTTGCACTGTTTTTAATTTTAGCATTATTGTACATTATTCTTCTATTTTTAAAACGGAAAAATTACACAAATGTTCAGCATGGAAATATACAAAACATAGGCGGATTAGTTTTAAGTACGAATAAATCTGTACAGTTGATCAAAATTGGTGAAAAAGTTTATATGCTTGGTGTAGGCGATAATGTTCAATTATTAGAAGAAATTACAGATGAACATACGATTCAACAATTAGAAAAAACAGCAGAAGAAAAAATGGATCCATCCAATTATATTCCATCCTTTCTTAAAAAAGATAAGGAAAAGGATGAATCAAACATGGCAGCAACTTTTAAGGAAGAATTAATGAATTGGTCAAAAAATAGACAAGATTTATTTAAAAAGAAAGTGAAGGATGAGCGAGATGAATGATTTTATAAATATGTTCTCTAGTACGGATCCTTCACAAGTTTCTACATCGGTGAAATTAATTATTTTACTAACCATTTTATCTATTGCACCAGGTATTCTAATATTAATGACGAGTTTCACGAGAATTATCGTTGTATTATCATTTGTACGAACATCTCTTGCTACTCAACAAATGCCACCGAACCAAGTATTAATTGGTTTGGCATTATTTTTGACGTTTTTTATTATGGCACCTACGTTTAGTGAGGTGTATGATGAGGCGTTGCAGCCGTTATTTAACGAAGAAATGACACTTGATGAGGCATATGATCATGCAAGTATACCGATAAAAGAGTTTATGGCTCAACATACTAGGCAAAAAGATTTAGCGCTATTTTTAAATTATACAGGAACGGAAAATCCCGAAACATTAGAAGACATCCCGTTAATGACATTAGTACCGGCATTTGCAATTAGTGAACTAAAAACAGCCTTTCAAATGGGGTTCATGATTTTTATTCCATTTTTAATAATTGATATGGCTGTCGCAAGTATTTTAATGTCGATGGGGATGATGATGTTACCACCTGTGATGATTTCTTTGCCATTTAAAATTTTATTGTTCGTTTTAGTAGATGGATGGTATTTAATTACGCATTCCATTTTACAAGGTTTTTGACCGTATGAAAAAAGAAGGTGTGTAAGGATTGAGTAGTGAATTTGTATTAACACTAGCTGAAAGAGGTATTATCACGATTTTACTAGTTGCAGGTCCGATACTGTTATTAGCTTTAGCTGTTGGATTAGCGGTTAGTATTTTTCAGGCGACAACACAAATCCAAGAACAAACGTTAGCTTTTATTCCAAAAATAATTGCTGTGTTAGTTGGTGTCGTGTTTTTTGGTCCCTGGATGTTGACAAAACTAGTGCAATTTACGACGAATATATATGAAAATATGCACTTGTTTATAGGGTGAGTAAATGTTAGATTTATTACCTTTATCCATTCTACCAACATTTTTATTAGTATTTGCGCGGATAACGAGTTTCTTTTTAGTCATGCCGCTTTTTTCATATCGAACAATTCCGACTATGTTCAAAATTGGATTTGCTATTTTTTTAAGTATGATTATTTCTTTACATATCGATGTTGTGATTACAGACATTGATTTTACATATTATTTATTAATCATGAAAGAGGTCATCGTAGGGTTAATGATTGGATTTATTGCATTTATGATTTTATCTGCTGTGCAAATTGCTGGGGGATTTATTGACTTTCAGATGGGTTTTGCTGTAGCAAATGTGATTGACCCACAAACCGGTGCACAAAGTCCGCTTATTGGCCAATATTTTTATATCATTGCTTTGCTATTTTTACTTTCTGTTAATGGACATCATTTATTAATTGATGGGATGTACAATAGTTTCCAATTCATTCCAGTCGATGCATTCATTTCGTTTAGTGATATATTTGCATCGTTTACCATTCAAACATTTAATAAAATGTTTTTAATTGCTTTTCAAATGTCCTTACCAATTGTAGGCTGTCTTTTTTTAGTAGATGTCGCTTTAGGGATTGTTGCAAGGACCGTTCCACAATTAAATGTTTTTGTGGTTGGACTACCTTTAAAAATCATAGTTAGTTTTCTCGTTTTATCTTTTTTTATTTCTCTATTTATAAATGTAACACGCTTTTTGTTTGAAACGATGTTTAAAACGATGCGTGATTTAATGATCATTCTCGGAGGGTAACATGCGTCTACAATTAGATTTACAATATTTCGCTGGTGAAAAAACTGAAAAAGCAACTCCGAAAAAACGAGAAGACGAACGTAAAAAGGGACGCGTCGCTAAAAGCGCAGATGTGAATACTGCTTTATTGTTATTAGGCTCATTCATTGTTTTATTTGCTTTTGGTGGATTTATTAAAGAACAGATGGAAAGTTTATATTTTACAACATTTACAAAATATATCCATATGGAATTAAATACAAACACCTCGCAAATTATTTTAATCGATGTATTAAAAAGTTTTGCTTTTATTGTGTTTCCAGTCATGCTAGTAGCCATTGTTGTTTCAATTGCAGCAAATTTATTACAAGTTGGTTTCTTATTTACGACAGAACCATTGAAATTTGATTTGAAAAAAATCGATCCAGTGAAAGGGGCGAAACGAATTTTTTCTGTTCGTGCCTTAGTGGAATTATTGAAATCATTGTTAAAAATTACGTTAATTGGGGCAACAACATTTTTCGTTATTTGGATGTACAAGGACGACATGATGATGTTGGCGATGAAAGAACCAGAAAATGCAGTACAATTTTTTGGTCAAGTAACGATTATTATGGGGATTGCTGCGACGATATTATTACTTTTTTTAGCTGTACTCGATTATATGTATCAAAAATATGACTTCGAAAAAAATATTCGAATGTCGAAACAAGACATAAAAGACGAGCATAAAAATATAGAAGGGGACCCATTGATTAAATCAAAGCTTAGAGAAAAACAACGACAAGTTGCAATGAGTCGGATGATGGCAGAAGTACCAAAAGCAGATGTTATTATTACAAACCCTACGCATTATGCAATTGCATTAAAATATGATGAAGCAGTTGTCTCCGTTCCATATGTCGTTGCAAAAGGAACAGATGATGTCGCTCAAAAGATAAAAGAAATTGCAAAAGAACACGATATTATGATCGTTGAAAATCGCCCTTTAGCTAGAGCATTACACGATGAAGTGGAAGTAAATGACGTTATACCTGAACACTTTTATAAAATGGTTGCAGAAATATTAGCGTTCGTATTCCAACAAGAAAATAGAATGAGTAAGTAAGGAGTATATTACATGAAATTACGAGATTTATCTGTCTTATTAGGTGTTATTTTAATTATTATAATGTTGGTCATCCCATTACCGGGATGGCTATTAAGTGTGCTTATTTTATGTAATATTTCCTTGGCGTTAATTGTAATATTAGTATCCATGAATATACAAGAACCTTTGCAGTTCTCCATTTTCCCATCTTTATTATTATTACTTACCTTATTTCGCCTCGGTTTAAATGTATCGACGACTAGATCTATTTTGGCAAATGCTGATGCAGGTGGAGTTGTTGATACTTTTGGATCTTTTGTTATTGGCAACAACCCCCTTGTAGGATTTGTAGTATTCATTATATTAGTCATTATTCAATTTATCGTTATTACAAAAGGTGCCGAAAGGGTTGCAGAAGTATCGGCACGTTTTACGTTGGATGCGATGCCAGGAAAACAGATGAGTATCGATGCGGATTTAAATGCTGGGTTAATATCAGAACATGAAGCGAAAGAACGTCGTGAAAAAGTAGAAAATGAAGCGGATTTCCATGGATCGATGGATGGGGCATCTAAGTTCGTAAAAGGAGATGCGATTGCAGGTATTATTATTGTGTTAATTAATATCATATTTGGACTTATTATAGGGATGGTTCAAATGGATATGTCATTTAATGAAGCGATAAATACGTTTATGCGTTTAACGGTTGGAGATGGTTTAGTGAGTCAGATTCCGGCATTACTGATTGCGACAGCTACAGGGATTGTCGTGACTCGTGTATCGACAGACGGAAATTTAGGCTCAGATGTGACAGAACAATTGTTACGTTATCCAAAACTATTATTTATTGCGGCAGGAACCATTTTTCTATTAGGTTTAACTCCTATTAACTTTATGTTAACGACGACGATTGCTGCTGCACTTGCATTAAGTGCTTATATGATGTTACGGAATACAAAAGAAGAAGATGAAGTGTTAGACGAGCAATTAGATGAAGAAGATAGTGAAAACATGAAAGCACAAGAAAATGTCGTAAGTTTATTAAGTATGGATCCAATTGAATTTGAATTTGGTTATTCCCTTATTCCACTCGTGGACGCGAGTCAAGGTGGAGATTTATTAGATAGAATTGTGATGATTCGTCGTCAATTAGCAATTGATTTAGGAGTCGTTATTCCAGTAGTACGCATAAGGGACAATATTCAATTAGCACCGAATGAATATCGATTAAAAGTAAAAGGAAATGTTGTCGCAGAAGGAGAACTATTGCTGGATCATTATTTAGCAATGACACCTGGAATTGATGACGATATGGTAGAAGGAATCGAAACGAAGGAACCGGCATTTGGTTTACCAGCAAAATGGATCAGTGAAGAGAAGAAAGATGAAGCAGAAATGTTTGGGTATACAGTGGTAGATCCACCATCTGTCGTTTCGACTCATATAACTGAAGTGTTAAAGAAAAATGCATATCAGTTATTAGGTCGACAAGAAACGAAGGAATTAATCGATCATTTAAAAGAAGAGTATGAAATTCTAGTGGAAGAAGTGACACCAGATCCTTTATCAGTTGGTGAAATTCAAAAAGTATTATCAAAATTATTACGTGAGAATGTATCGATTCGAAATTTGCCGGTCATTTTTGAAACTTTAGCAGATTTTGCCCCAATGACAAATGATACAGAATTGTTAGCTGAATATGTTCGCCAATCATTAGCGGTGCAAATAACGAAACAATATGTCGGAGATGGAAATACATTAAGTGTGATGACGATAGCCCCTGATGTAGAACAATTAATTAGTACTAATATTCAACAGACAGAACATGGCTCTTACTTAGCACTTGAACCTTCTATGCAAGAATCGATTATACGAAATGTCGTTTCTGAATATGAACGTATCGCACATCAAATGGATCAAGTTGTCATTTTATGTTCGCCTACCATTCGGATGTATGTGAAACAGTTAATCGAACGTTCCTTAGCCCATGTCGCTGTTCTTTCCTATAATGAATTAGAATCGAACATCCAAATTCAAAGTGTAGGAGTAGTGAATGTATCATGAAAATAAAAAAATATGTCGCTCATACGATGAAAGATGCAATGCAAAAAATACGAGCAGAATTGGGAACAGATGCAGTTATTTTAAGTAGTAAAGAGGTTAAAAAAGGTGGATTTTTAGGCTTTTTCGAAAAAAAGCAATATGAAGTAATTGCAGCAATTGAAAAACAACCGATACAACGTATACGTAAAGAACAACGAAGAGAAGTAGCCAACGTAACGTTTGAATCCAATCAAACGATAGAACAAGCACATATTTTATCCGAACTAAAAGAAATGAAAAGATTATTAGCATCACAAACTATTGAATCAAAAACCTATCCACCATTATATCAACCTTTGTTTACTTATTTAGAGAAACAATATATTGAACGCTCTATTTGTGAGGAATTAGTGGAACACATTTTAGAACAAACGAAAAATATACCTGATTTACATAAAGATCTATGGTACAAAGAGTTGCAATTATATATTACGGACACGATTCAAGCGAAAATACCATCTTCTATAACGACGGATAAGAAAATAATTCAGTTTGTTGGACCGACAGGAGTTGGAAAAACGACCACATTAGCAAAAATTGCTGCAATGTTCATGATGGAACATCAGAAAAAAATTGCCTTTATTACGACAGATACGTATCGAATTGCCGCAATTGAACAGTTAAAAACATACGCGAAAATTTTACATGTACCTGTTGAAGTTGCGTATTCGATGGAAGATTATGAACGGGCATTACAAAAGTTTGACTCATACGATGCAATTTTTGTTGATACGGCGGGAAGAAACTTCCGTGATGAGAAGTATGTGCAACCATTAAAAACGATGCTTTCAGATCATAACGATCAAGTCATTTCTTATTTAGTATTATCTTTAACAGCGAAAAATGAAGATATGATGGATATTTTTAAACAGTTTCAACTGTTCGGTGTGAAAGATATTATTTTCACGAAAATGGATGAGACATCCACTTATGGCCCAATTATTAATTTATTATGGACTGAAGATGTCAGGCTTGCGTATATGACAGATGGACAAGATGTCCCGGAAGATGTCATCATTCCATCCGCAGAACAAATAAGTGAGTTGGTCGTAAGTAGGGATCTGTATGAGTGATCAAGCAAAGAAATTACGACAAATGTTGCATCATCATGATAAAAAAGCAAAAACAATTAGTGTGGTAAGTGGAAAAGGAGGCGTAGGAAAGTCTAATACGTCATTGAATTTCGCTTTACAATTATTAGAATTAGATTTTAAAGTGCTATTAATTGATTTAGATATCGGTATGGGAAATATCGATATTTTAGTCGGGAATGATGCTAATTATTCAATTGCTAATTTATTTAACGAATTTTTGTCCATTAATGATATAATAGAACTAGGTCCAAATAACCTCCATTATATAGCTGGTGGGACGAGTTTAGAAGAAATTGTACATTTGCGGAACGAACAGTTGCAATTTTTCTTCGATGAAATGGAAAAAGTTATACAATTATATGATTATGTGATATTTGACCTTGGTGCAGGGGTAACAGAGGCGACACTATCTTTTATTTTAGCTTCTGATGAATGTATTGTTCTAACAACTCCAGAGCCGACAGCTATTACAGACGCGTATAGTATGATCAAACATATTATACAGCGAAACAATGCTTTACCTATGAACGTTCTCATTAATCGTTGTAAAAATGAACGCGAAGGTAAGCAAACGATGATGAAATTTACAAAAGTAATCGAACATTTTTTGCAAAAAGAGGTAAAACCAATTGGTATATTACCTGAAGATCCTATTGTGACGACTGCAGTAATTAAACAAGTACCATATACGATGTTGAATGAACGTGCTTCCGTATCAAAAGCAATGAAAATAATTGTTCAATCGTATGTCAGTGGAGATCAAGAAGATGCTCTTTCGGAAGAACGAGGTTCCTTTATATTAAGATTGAAAAAAATGTTAGGTAAAGGATAAGAAACGATGGATAAACTTACTGTTAGTCTCATAGGAACAAATGACAAAAAAGATATGAATGTAAAACAAGCAATAGAGACATGGGCAAATATTCATTCATTTATGAACATGAATGAAACGTATGTATTAGAAGCATTAACTTCAAACATGCCAGATGTAATTTTACTTTCTATTGATGTGACAGATGGATTATTGCAAAAGGTTATTGAGCGATATGGGCCAAGAACCATATTAATAGCAAATGATGATATATATGAAACGAAGAGAATCGTTTATGCTATTCAATTAGGTATTGCTCAATATATCAATATTCATCCATTAGAAGAAGTGGATAGTTCTTTATTGCAAACGAAGTTGAAGCGAGTATACAGATGTGAGAAATTAAGAAAAAGAAGAGTAAGTCGGAAGAAAGAGTCGTTCAAACAAGAAAAGCAGATGATGCAACCTATAATGGAAAATGTGTATCTAACTAGGGATAAGACAAATGTTCAAACGCTCGTTGCGATTGGTACATCGACAGGAGGTCCCCGTGCATTAGAAGTTGTAATACGTAATTTGCCCCGGGATTTGGATGTACCAATTTTAATTGTGCAACATATGCCAGAAAAATTCACAAAATCATTAGCGGATCGATTAAATCGAATTCATAAGGAAATACATGTAAAAGAAGCAGAACATTTAGAGACGTTAGAAAAAGGAATCGTCTATATTGCTCCAGGAAACTATCATATGGAAGTCCGAAAAAAACAACGAACCTTTTGTTTTCATATTCATCAGGAATATAATGATCGTCCACATCGTCCTTCTGTAGATGTTTTATTTCAGTCGATCGCATTGTTAAGGAGCGTAAATAAAGTAGCGGTTATTTTAACTGGAATGGGAAAAGATGGTGCAGAAGGAATTAAACGAATGAAACAATATGACGTACACACTACTGTTATTGTGGAAGCGAAAGATACGGTCGTTGTAAACGGAATGCCTCGTGCTGCGATTGCAACGAATTTTGCCACAGAAATTGTACCAATTGAACTAGTTAGTCAAACGATTTTGAAATATATTGTATAAATAAACGAAGTGATCCATAAAAATTGCATATTCGTCTAAATATAAATGTTAACACGTAGGAGAAGTATTCACTTATACATAGTGAAATGGAGCAGTTTGACAAAAAAGGGGGAACATAAATGGATACATCGCAATACATAGGTATTTTTATTGATGAAAGTACAGAACATTTAGATACACTGTATGAGCAACTGCTTGAATTGGAAAAAAATCCAACTGAAAAACAATATATTGAAGAAATATTTCGGGCTGCACATACATTAAAAGGTATGTCAGCGACGATGGGGTTTGAAGACTTAGCAAAATTAACACATAAACTAGAAAATATTTTTGATGGCATTCGTTATGATCGTTTAACTGTGTACACTGAAATGATGGACTTTTTATTTACAACGGTTGATGCCTTAAATGAAATGGTTGAAGATATTTCTAACGGTGGTGACGGGACAAAAGATGTAACCGAAATGATGGCACAATTAGATAAGTTAGAAAAAGGAGAAGAGCTCTCCGACGAATCATCTGGAACAACTAGTGTGGAAAATGCTGCCGAAATAGTCGAAACTACCAATGTTCAGTTAGATGAATTCCAATTAACTATTTTACAAGAGTCGAAAGATAAAGGATTTCATACCTATGAATTGTATGTACGGTTACGCGAAGATTGTTTATTAAAAGGTGCTCGGGTTTTTATGATTTTTGACATTCTGGAGAAGAGTGGGGAAATCATTTATTCTAATCCTCCTGCAAATGAATTAGAAGAGGAAAATTTCGATTTAGAGTTTCGAGTTATTTTTGTATCGAAGGAAGTAGCTACTGAATTAGAAGATAAATTGAAAAAAGTGTCTGAAGTAGATGAAATTACGATTACCAATTTTACGATCGAACAATCAGAAGCGGGAGCAAAAGAAAAACAAACTTCCGTGGAAAAGGAAGAACAACCGAAGGCGGAAAAACAATCTGGGAAACCAAAACAACAAAATAAACAAGCACCAGCAAAAACAATTCGTGTCAATATTGATCGTTTAGACGTACTAATGAATTTATTTGAAGAATTAGTAATTGATCGCGGTCGTTTAGAACAAATTTCTTTAGATTTAAATAATAACGAATTACAAGAAACGGTCGAAAGAATGTCTCGTGTTTCAAGTGATTTACAAAACATTATTTTAACGATGCGAATGGTACCGATTGACACCGTATTTAATCGATTCCCACGAATGATACGACAATTAGCTCGTGATTTAAAAAAAGAAGTTTCGATTGAAATTATTGGTGCAGAGACTGAATTAGATCGTACCGTTATTGATGAAATTGGGGATCCGTTAGTACATTTAATTCGTAATGCGATCGATCATGGTATTGAAATGCCAGATGAAAGAGAAAGAAAAGGAAAAGATCGCGAAGGAAAAATTACACTTAAAGCATATCATAGTGGAAACCATGTATTCGTGGAAATCGCCGATAATGGCGCAGGGATAAATAAACAGAAAGTACTTAAAAAAGCGTTAGAAAAAGGTGTGGTATCACCACAAGAAGCAGAATCATTAACAGATCAACAAATATATGAACTTATTTTAGCTAGTGGTTTTTCTACGAATGAAGAAATCTCAGACGTATCTGGTCGTGGCGTTGGTTTAGACGTTGTTAAAACGACCATAGAATCGCTAGGTGGTGCTATCTCCATCGACGCTGAAGAAGGTATCGGTTCTGTGTTTACTATTCAATTACCATTAACCTTATCTATTATTTCTGTTCTTCTCGTAGAAGTCGGAAAAGAAAAATATGCCATTCCATTATCATCCATTATTGAAACAGCAATTTTAAAGACATCTGATATGTATGATGCACATCATAATAAAGTAATTGACTTTCGTGGAAATGTTATTCCATTAACTTTTTTAGAGAATGTTTTCCAAGTTCCGAACGGTAAGCAAGAGGAAAGTGATGATGTATCGATTGTTATCATCCGTAAAGGGAATAAATTAACGGGACTTGTCGTAGATACATTTATCGGACAACAAGAAGTAGTCTTAAAATCTTTAGGTGATTATTTAACGAATGTATATGCAATTTCAGGTGCAACGATTCTAGGAAACGGTGAGGTAGCGTTAATTATAGATAGCAACGCACTGGTGAAATAGAGGAGGGACGATCATGACAGAGCAAACTTTATTAGAGAATAAATTAATCGTTTTTCAAATTGAACATCGTGAATATGCTATTTCTGTTCAAATGGTAGGATCTATTGAGAAGTTATTGCCTATTACAAGAGTACCGTCTACAGTTGATTTTATTAAAGGTGTTATAAACTTAAGGGGAATAATAACACCTGTTGTAGATTTGAAACAACGATTTTATGGGAAAGAAACCATTTTTACGAATGATACAAGAATTTTAGTCGTACATATGGAACATCTCACGATTGGTGTCATCGTAGACGAAGCAAATGATGTTGTAGATATTGATCCGACATTCATTGAGCAACCTCCTGAAACGATTGATTCGACAGAGGATGCACCATTTATTGATGGAGTTGTTCGGTATAAAGACCGTTTACTCATTTTAGTTGATTTAGAAAATGCGTTGGAAATGGATACCCTTAAAGCGGGCGAATGTAAAAAAGGTTGATACAGATGGCTAAAAAATTAACGACGATACAAAAAGATGTGTTGCGTGAGATTGGGAACATCGGGGCAGGTAATGCAACGACTTCCATGTCGCAAATGATTCAAAAAGAAATAACGATGGAAGTACCTTCAGTAAATATTGTTACGATTAATGAAATGATGGAGCTAATAGGGGGACCGGAAAAATTAATCGTTGCAATCTTTTTCCGAATTCAAGGTGAAATTACTGGAACGGTTTATTTCATTTTATCGTTAGAAGAAGCACAGTTTTTTATTGATCAAATGACACAAATGAATCAACTTAAACTGATGGATGAAAACAATCATTTGAATGAAATGGCTATGTCCATTTTACAAGAGATCGCAAACATTTTAACAGGATCTTATTTAACAGCTTTAGCAGATTTTACGGATTTGCACATGCTACCAAGTGTACCATATATAAGTGTTGATATGGCGGCTGCGACTTTAGTAACTGGTTTACTTGAACTTCAAACTGTAACAGACCATGCAATTATTATTAATACTAAAATACAGAGCATGACAACGGAAGATAGCATCAAAGGTCATTTCTTATTAGTCCCTGACCCAGATTCTATACAAAAATTCTTCCATGCGTTAGGAATTGAATAGGATGACACAAATTAAAAAAGTCGTAAAGGTTGGAATTGCGGATTTAAATATTGCAAAGTCACCAGATGTTATAAGGACTTCGGGATTAGGTTCTTGTGTCGGGGTGGTTGTGTATGATTTAAACGAACAAATTGCAGGTATGTCACATATTATGTTGCCGGATTCACAGTTAACGAAACAGACGTCTATGAATGCATATAAGTATGCAGATACAGCAATTGATGTGTTAATTGAAAAGTTATTAGCGCAACATGCGAGAAAATTATTTTTAAAAGCTAAAATCGCTGGTGGAGCACAAATGTTTCAAATGAATAGCACCTCAGATGTCATGCGTATTGGACCAAGAAATGTTGATGCTGTAATGGAACGTTTAAAGCGACACCAAATACCAATTGTTGCTTCAGATGTAGGTGGAAGTAATGGACGAACAATTGAATTTGATCCATCTACAGGGGAATTACATATTCGTACCGTAAGTAAGGACGAGAAAATTATTTAAAGTAATGGGGAGGAGTGGACGTGGAAGTGAAAAACTCCCAATATATACATGATTTATGGCAGCGATGGACTGCAGATAAAGAAAATGATGTAGCAGATGCGTTAATTGCTCATTATATGTACTTAGTTCAATATCATGTCGATAGAATTAGCAGTACATTACCCGATAATGTTGAAAAAAATGAAATAAAAAGTTTAGGTTTAATCGGTTTGTATGACGCGCTTCATAAATTTGATATATCTAGACAATTAAAATTCGATACGTATGCAACCATTCGTATTCGAGGTGCAATTATGGATGGATTACGAAAAGAAGATTGGTTGCCACGAGGTTTACGGGAGCAGACAAAACGTGTAGAGAAAGTTGCTGAAGCATTAGAACAACAATTACATCACACACCAACACCTAGTGAAATTTCTGAAGCATTACAAATGCCTGTTGAGGAAGTAGAAGATATACTGCAACATGCACTCGTTTCAAATATTATATCAATGGACCAAACAATAACGTCGAATAATCAAGAAGAAAAGGTATCACTCGGTGCGATGATCGAAGATGATACACTTCACTCTCCTGATGACGAACTTTTAAAAGAAGAGTGGAAGGCACAATTGATGGAGGGTGTGAAACAACTTAATGAAAATGAACAGCTTGTCATCAGTTTATTTTATGAAGAAGAATTGACATTAACGGAAATAGGGGAAGTTTTACAATTAACTACTTCAAGAATTAGTCAAATTCATAAGCGAGCGATTTTGAAATTAAGAAAAATCATTCAAAAAATCGCTTAGTATCCCTTCTACCCATATAGAGGTAGGTATATGAAAAAAATGAATGACTTTCAGATTCACATTTCGGAAAATAAGCTACAAGCTATTTTGTCGTTGCCAGAAGTAATGAAATGAATGAAATAAAAATAGGAGCTTGATATGTAAGGCAAAATGAATTGACAGTAAAAAACGACTCAAGAATATAGACATACCCATCTTTTTTAGTCCAATTGTTTAAAAACTGATTTTGAAAAGAGGAATATATATGGGGCATAAATCAATTGATATGCAAATTGCAATCCCAAGATCACAAGATGCAAGTCGTATACAAGATCAATTAATGAGGCAAGGACAACAGTTCCAAGATGCATTGACAGAAAAAGAATTAAAACAATCTAAATTAAACCAAACAAAGGTAAAGGTGCAAGAAGAAGTTCAATGGAACAATACAGATGAGAACGAACGACAAGAAAAAAAGCAAAGCGAGAAAAAAACACTAGAAGACGAACGAGAGAAAAATCTTACTGAAGTATCACATCCATATTTAGGAAATCATATTGATTTTTCACGGTAAGTATAGGACGTTAAGCTAGTTATATATTTTGAGGTGAAACAATGACATCATTTTTATGGATGATAAGTTTTTTGCTGCACATTATATTAATGTATGCAGTGTACAGTTTGTTTAAACAAGTGCAAGCGGAAAAAAACGCTAGAAAAGAAGAAATAGAATCTTTGCTAACGGAATTTATGCATGTACTTCATGAAGAAAATAATCATCTCATCCAATTATTAAAACAGGAAGATGGAGTGAAAGAAGCAAGGGAGAAAGCCACTTATAGAACAGATACAGTACAAGAAGATCACACAATGGAAGAACAAAAAACGGGAGAAAAATTAAAAGAAGATATTCGTTTTGGTTCCCTATTACAAAAGATGATAGAAAAAGAACAAGATAAAGTTGAAACTTCCTCAGAAGCTCGAATGATTCAAATGTATCAGGCTGGAAAATCAATTGAGGAAATCGCCCGAGCATTTGACCGTGGAAAAACAGAGGTGGAACTAATTGTGAAATTACATAAGAATTAACGTAAATTACTTGCTTAATTCATGTATATATGATAATTTAATCTATGGTAATAAAATAAACAATTACACACGTCTATTGATTTATATATAGGTGCCTTACAAAGGTCATATATGAAAATGATTTAGGCGGAGGAAAAACCAAAGGAGGAAATTACCATGTCAGTTATTTCAATGAAACAGCTGTTAGAAGCTGGAGTTCATTTCGGACACCAAACACGTCGTTGGAACCCGAAAATGAAAAAGTATATTTTTACAGAAAGAAACGGAATCTATATTATTGACTTACAAAAAACAGTGAAGAAGATTGAAGAAGCGTACAATTTTGTAAGACAATTATCTGAAGACGGAGGAACAGTTCTTTTCGTAGGTACGAAAAAACAAGCTCAAGAATCAGTGAAAGAAGAAGCAAACCGTTCAGGTATGTACTTCGTTAATCAACGTTGGTTAGGTGGTACATTAACAAACTTCCAAACAATTCGTAAACGTATTAACCGTTTAAAACAAATTGAAAAAATGGAAGAAGATGGTACGTTTGACGTATTACCTAAAAAAGAAACAGTAAACTTATTAAAAGAAAAAGAACGTCTAATTAAATTCTTAGGCGGAATTAAAGATATGAAAAAGCTTCCAGATGCATTATTTGTAATCGACCCTCGTAAAGAAGCGATTGCAATTGCAGAAGCTCGTAAATTAGGTATTCCTATTATCGGAATCGTCGATACAAACTGTGATCCAGACGAGATTGATTATGTGATTCCTGCAAACGATGATGCGATTCGTGCGGTGAAATTACTGTCAGGTAAAATTGCTGATGCAATCATCGAAGGAAGACAAGGTACAGAAATGGATGAAGCTGCTACAGAAGAAGTAGTAGTAGAAACAGAAGAAGTATCAACAGAAGAATAATTGTAAACAGTAAGAGGTGATAAGGGGACAACCTTTTATCACCTTTTTTACAGAGAACTTTATACATGTTTATTAAAAACATAAAAATTTTTAGGAGGACTGTACAATGGCAATTACTGCTAAAATGGTAAAAGAGTTACGTGAACAAACTGGTGCTGGAATGATGGACTGTAAAAAAGCATTACAAGAAACGAACGGAAATATGGAAGAAGCTATTGATTTCTTACGTAAAAGCGGTGCTGCAAAAGCTGCGAAAAAAGCAGGACGTATCGCTGCAGAAGGTACAACATCCATTGTTGTTAAAGGAAATGACGCAGTTTTATTAGAAGTAAACTGTGAAACAGACTTCGTTATGAAAAACGAAACTTTCCAAAAATTAGTTGCTGATTTAGGAGAGCATTTAGTGGTAAACAAACCAGCTAACTTAGAGGAAGCTTTAGGACAAACAGTTGAATCAGAAGAGAAAACGGTTCAAGAATATATTGATTCAGCAATTGCAACAATTGGAGAGAAAATTACATTACGTCGTTTTGAAGTATTAACGAAAACAGATGCAGATGTATTTGGTGAATATTTACACATGGGTGGACGTATCGGTGCGTTAGCATTATTAGAAGGTACAACAGATGAAGCAGCAGCTAAAGATATCGCAATGCACGTTGCAGCTGTAAATCCGAAATATGTTTCACGTGATGAAGTACCTGAAGACGAAGTAAACCGTGAAAGAACCGTATTAAAAGAGCAAGCATTAAACGAAGGAAAACCAGAAAACATTGTTGAGAAAATGGTAGAAGGTCGTTTAGGAAAATTCTTCGAAGAGATTTGTTTATTAGACCAAGCTTTCGTTAAAGATTCTGATGTGAAAGTGAAAAAGTTTGTGGCTGATAAAGGTGCTGTAGTTAAAGGATTTATTCGTTATGAAGTGGGCGAAGGAATCGAGAAGAAAGAAGAAGATTTTGCGGAAGAAGTTATGAGTCAAATTAAAAAATAATTTGATGAACGAATAAGGAATTCATCGTAAAACACGAACAATTTCACAGAAATAATGGGAGTTTATTTCACTATTTGTCAGATTGTTCGTGTTTTGCTGTATAAAATAATGACAATAAATGGATTAGATTAAATATTTCACTGTTTTTGGAGGTATAAAATGACAACACGATATCGTAGAATTGTACTTAAATTAAGTGGCGAAGCTTTAAGTGGAGATCAAGGTTTTGGTATTGAACCAAAGATTATTCGTTCGATTGCTGAACAGGTAAAGGAAGTAGCACAATTAGGGGTAGAAGTTGCAGTAGTAGTAGGTGGCGGAAATATTTGGCGAGGTAAAATCGGAAGTGAAATGGGTATGGAACGTGCCAATGCCGATTATATGGGAATGTTAGCAACTGTGATGAACTCATTAGCGTTACAAGATAGTTTAGAACAAATTGGAATTCCAACTCGCGTTCAAACTTCTATCGAAATGAGACAAGTAGCAGAACCTTATATTAGAAGAAAAGCTGTACGTCATTTAGAAAAGAAACGTGTCGTCATTTTTGCAGCTGGTACAGGAAATCCATACTTCTCTACAGACACAACAGCAGCTTTACGTGCGGCTGAAATTGAAGCGGACGTAATTTTAATGGCTAAAAATAATGTTGATGGGGTGTATAGTGCAGATCCAAAAGTAAATAAAGATGCTGTGAAATATGATAAATTAACCTATTTAGACATGTTAAATGAAGGGTTAGAAATAATGGACTCCACTGCATCTTCATTATGTATGGATAACGATATTCCGTTAATCGTATTTTCTATTACAGAAGAAGGAAATATTAAACGAGTTGTACAAGGCGAGGTACTTGGAACAACAATTAGGGGGAAATAATAATGACGAAAGAAGTGTTTTCTACATTAGAAGAAAAAATGCAAACAGCAATCCAAGCATTTTCACGTAATTTAGCAACGGTTCGAGCTGGTAGAGCGAATCCGAGTTTATTAGACAATGTTTTTGTTGAATATTATGGTGCTCCTACACCATTAAATCAATTAGCGCAAATTGGTGCGCCTGAAGCTAGAATGTTAGTGATTACACCGTTTGATAAAACGGCATTAGCTGACATTGAAAAAGCAATTCAAAAAGCAGATTTAGGATTAACACCCTCAAACGATGGAAATGTAATTCGCATTAATATCCCGGCATTAACAGAAGAACGTCGTAAAGATTTAACGAAAATTGTTGGGAAGTACGCTGAAGAATCACGTGTACAAGTTCGTAACATTCGTAGAGATGCAAATGATCAATTGAAGAAACTTGAAAAAGATGCGGAAATTACAGAAGATGAATTACGCACTTCTCAAGATAAAGTACAAAAAGAAACAGATCATTATATTGCTGAAATTGACCGTCTAGCTGCGGAAAAAGAAGCAGAAATAATGGAAGTTTAATATTTGTCGAAATATTTACAGTGGTAACGATGGAGTCGTTGTCACTGTTTTTTTATGGTATAATACAATAGTTGTGGATTGTACGTTTCAAATGAAAAGATTCTTTTATGTCGCAATTCACTAATAGATTGAGTATAATTTTAATAAGTAAATAGTAATATATGCTAGTTTAAAATGTGGAGGGCGATGAATGTCTAAGTGGATGCCTTTTTTTAATAAAAACGAAAAACAAATACAATCAGAAAAAATAGATAATGTACCATATCATGTAGCTATTATCATGGATGGAAATGGAAGATGGGCGAGTGAAAGAGGCCTTCCAAGAATTGCAGGTCATAAAGAAGGTATGGAAGTCGTTCGAAAAATTGTAAAAGAAGCGGTAGCACAAAAAATCAAAGTATTAACATTGTATGCTTTTTCTACAGAGAATTGGAAACGCCCGAAAAGAGAAATTGACTTTTTAATGCGTCTACCAATCGAATTTTCTAATAAATATTTACCAGAAATGATTGAAAATAATGTACGCATCAAAACAATTGGAGAATTTGATTCGTTGCCAGTACATACGAAACGTTCTATTTCACATGCAAAAGAACAAACAAAACAGAATGATGGTTTATTATTAAATTTTGCATTAAACTATGGTAGCCGTGATGAAATTGTCCGGGCAACCAAACAAGTCATTCAAGATGTTCATGATGGAACAATTGCTGAAACAGATATTGATGAAGCGATTATCGCAAAGTATTTGTACACAGAAGATGTACCAGACCCTGATTTACTCATCCGGACAAGTGGGGAACATCGATTAAGTAATTTTTTATTATGGCAATTAGCCTATGCAGAGTTTTGGTTTACAGATGTGATGTGGCCTGATTTTAACGAACAAATTTTTCTTGATGCATTAAAAGATTATCAAAAACGTAAAAGACGCTATGGTGGACTTTAAGGAGTGGACAAGTAAATGCAGCAGCGAATTGTAACAGCAATTATCGCATTAATTATATTAATACCAATAATTATATACGGAAATTGGCCGTTTATTGTCATGACGTATTTATTTGCTTTAGTAGGTTTGTATGAACTAATGCGCATGTTAAATCCAAAAAAGGGAATAGTATATACGGTTATAAGTGCAGGATTTTTACTAATTCTTCTAAATAACGAAGTGCAAAATGATGTGAAATTAGAGGCATTTGTACTATTTGCAATCATCCTATTTATCATAACAGTTTTAACGAAAAACAGATTTACCTTTCAACAGGCAAGCTTTTTGTTTTTAGCGACATTTTATATGGGGATATCTTTTCATATGTTAATCGAAATCCGTTTGCTTGGTCTTAATTATTTATTGTTTATTTTATTTACGATTTGGGCGACAGATTCGGGTGCATATTTTGTTGGAAGAAGTTTAGGGAAACGAAAGTTATGGCCTGAAATTAGTCCAAATAAAACAATTGGTGGGGCAATCGGTGGTATTGTAATAGCAATAATCGTAGCAGTCATTTTTCAAGTGATATATCCTTTTGATATCTCGTATACTATGGTAATGGTTATTGCATGTACGATTTCTATTTTTGGTCAGATGGGAGATTTAGTTGCCTCAGCTATTAAGCGTCAATATGGGATTAAAGATTATGGTAAACTGTTTCCAGGACATGGTGGTATATTAGACCGTCTCGATAGTTTATTATTTGTATTATTAATGTTGTTCGTTTTACCACTATTCTAAAAAAGTTTTAAAAGGAGTGTTTCGTTTGACGACGGTTATCGCGTTTATTTTCATGTTCGGATTATTAGTTTCTGTGCATGAGTGGGGTCATTTAATTTTTGCAAAACGTGCTGGTATGTTAGCACGAGAATTTGCAATAGGATTTGGACCGAAGATTTTTTCAATGACAAAGAATGAAACGTTGTATACGGTTCGGTTATTACCTATTGGTGGATATGTTCGAGTTGCCGGTGATGACCCAGAAATTATTGAGTTAAAACCTGGACATCATATTGGATTAGAGTTTAATGATGAGGGTAAAGTGAAACAGATTATTGTAAATAATAAAGATAAACATCCAAATGCACATTTAATTGAAGTGGAATCGATTGACTTGGATCATGAGTTGTATATCGCTGGATATGAAATAGGCGATGAAACGACCGTGCACCGTTTTGAAGTAGATAGAAATGCATTTTTCATTATGGATGAAAGGGAAACTCAGATAGCCCCTTTTGATCGCCAATTTGCTTCTAAAACAGTTGGGCAAAGAGCGATGCAATTGTTTGCCGGGCCAATGATGAACTTTATTTTGGCGATAGTTTTATTCATTATTTTAGGGCTTGTTCAAGGAGTACCGACAGATCGTGCATTAATTGGTGAAGTAGAACCGGATAGTCGGGCTGAAGCAGCTGGATTGTTAGCTGGTGATGAAGTCATTGCAATTGAAGGTAATAAAATTGAAAAATGGACAGAGTTTACGGCAACAGTACAGGAAAATCCTGAAATAGCTTTAGATTTTACGATTCTTCGGGATGGAAAAGAGACAGACCTTACGGTTACCCCGAAAGAGTTACAAGTGGAAGAAGAAACAATTGGACAAGTCGGTGTAAAATTAGCATTTGAAAAATCGTTTATCGGTACATTCAAATACGGGTTTACCCAAACGTATGAAACGACGAAACTCATTATAACTAATTTAGCGATGCTTGTAACAGGGCAACTATCACTTGATATGTTATCAGGTCCAGTAGGAATTTATGATGCAACAGATCAAGTGGTCCAAACAGGGTTTATGAACTTTATAATGTGGACGGCGATGTTAAGTATTAATTTAGGAATCATTAATTTAGTCCCATTACCTGCCCTTGATGGGGGAAGATTGCTATTTGTAGGGATTGAAGCGGTACGAGGGAAACCTATTGATCCTCAAAAAGAAGGATTTGTACATGTCATTGGTTTTGCGCTTCTAATGTTATTAATGCTTGTCGTTACATGGAACGATATTCAACGATTATTTTTATAAAAGGGAAAAAGTTGGGATAGTTACACTGTTTATAAGTATAAACAATTACTCTCCCAATTTTTTTGCGTGTGTGAATCTATTAAAACTATGGTACAATTTATATTTAATAAAATATTGTACGAATAATTACTGGAGGAATGGTTCATGGATTTAACAAAACGAAAAAAGATGGAAATATTGCTCGAACAATTAAAACTTCCAGAAAATATCGTGGATGAATATTTCTCAACAGCAACAATGGAAAAATTAATCGTTCATAAACGTAATAAAAAATGGCATTTTCATTTAAATATTAAAAATGTCCTTCCATTCCATGTATATGAATTATTACATAAAGGATTACAACAAACATTTCATCATATAGCACAAACTGACATGACATTGTATGTAGAAGATACACAATGTCCGGAAACAGAATTACAATTTTATTGGAAAGATTTCATCCGACAAGTGCCGGCATTGTTGCCAACACATATGGAGATGTTTATGCAACAATCGGTCACATTGAAAGATGGAAATCTTGTAACAGAAGTAAAATCAGAGGCAGAAGCAATTTCTTTACAACGAAAATTGCAACCACAATTTCAAATATATGCGGAAAAAATAGGGTTAAAAGCCTATCCACTTTTATTTGAAGTATCAACAACTTCAGATGAATTGGAGCATTTTCGTATGCAGACATATGAAGAAGATCGTCAAAAAGCACAAAATACGATGAAGAAACAACAAGAACAAGTAGATAAAGCTGAAAAGCAACAAGAAGTGACGAGATTACAAATTGGTTATCCGATTAAAGACGAACCAGTACATATGGAAGAAATTATAGAAGAAGAAAAGCGAATAACTGTCCAAGGATATATTTTTAATGTAGAAGTAAGAAAACTACGATCAGGACGAAGTTTATTAATTATTAAAGCGACCGATTATACAGATTCGCTCGAAATAAAAATGTTTTCACGTAATGATGAAGACGAAGAGATGTTCCAAGCCGTACAGTCAGGAATTTGGATAAAAGCACGTGGACGTGTGCAGACAGATATGTATTCAAATGAATTATCGATGATGGCAAACGATGTGGAACAAGTTGATGTGAAAATAAGAATGGACGATGCAGAAGAAGATAAAAAGCGTGTAGAGTTACATGCACATACGACAATGAGTCAATTGGATGCAGTCGTTAGCCCAGGGAGACTAGTAGAACAAGCTGCGAAATGGGGACATAAAGCAATAGCAATTACGGATCATGCGGCCGTGCAAGGATTTCCGGAGGCATATGCAGCAGCGAAGAAACATGGCATCAAAGCAATTTATGGACTAGAGGCAAATATTGTAGATGATGGTGTACCAATTGCATACAACCCACAAGACTTATTGTTACGTGATGAAACCTATGTTGTGTTTGACGTAGAGACAACGGGATTATCTTCTGTTTTCGATACCATTATAGAACTTGCGGGAGTAAAAATTCATAAGGGTGAAATAATCGATCGTTTCGAAAGTTTTGCTAATCCTCACCGTACACTACCGGATAAAATTATTGAAATTACTGGCATTACAGATGATATGCTCGTTGGAGCCCCAGAAGTAGAAGACGTATTAAAGAAATTCCATGCATGGGTTGGGGAAGATACGTTAGTTGCTCATAATGCGACGTTTGATATCGGGTTCTTAAACCAAGGATATAGTAAAATTGGAATTGATCGTATTCGTACTCCTGTCATTGATACATTAGAATTGGCGAGGTTTTTATTGCCAAATATAGGAAACCACCGTTTGAATACATTATGTAAACATTTTAATGTAGAATTAACGAACCATCACCGAGCAATTTATGATGCGGAAGCGACGGGTTATTTATTTTGGAAGTTAGTAGAACAGTTAGCAGAAAAAGAAATTACAAATATGAATCAATTAAATGATCATATGGGAGGCGGCGATAGTTACCAACATGGACGTCCTTCTCATGCTATTTTACTTGCTCGTAATGAGGTAGGTTTAAAGAATTTATATAAATTAGTTTCCCTATCTTTGACAGAATATTTCTATCGTGTACCACGAATTCCTCGTTCCTTATTAGAAAAATTACGTGAAGGGATTTTAGTCGGTTCTGCATGTGATCAAGGAGAAATTTTTGATGCTTGTTTGCAGAAGTCTGTGGAAGAAGTAAAAGATATGGTGCATTTTTACGATTACTTAGAAATACAACCTCCGGAAAATTACGCTCATTTAATTGAAAGAGAATTAGTACAAAACAAGGCACAAATTTTAGAAGTAATTAAAAAAGTGATTCAATTAGGAGAAGAAACAGGAAAAATAGTCGTTGCAACAGGTAATGCACATTATATTGATGAACACGAAAAATTGTATCGAGAAATTTTAATCGCATCACAAAAAGGAAATCCTTTAAATCGTGTTACATTACCAAATACACCTTTTCGAACGACAAATGAAATGCTCGTTCAATTCGAGTTTTTAGGAATGGAAAAAGCGCATGAATTAGTGGTCGATAACAGTCAACAAATAGCAGACATGGTGGAAGATATTGCTCCACTTAAAAAAGATTTATATACGCCCACAATTGAAGGTGCAGAAGAGGAAGTGCGTAATTTAACGTATAAAACAGCTGAAAGTATTTATGGCACTCCACTACCTGAAATTGTGGAAGCACGAATCGAAAAGGAATTAAAAAGTATTATTGGACATGGATTTTCGGTGATTTATTTAATTTCACATAAACTCGTAAAAAAATCATTAATTGACGGTTACTTAGTTGGATCACGAGGTTCTGTTGGATCTTCTTTAGTTGCAACGATGACTGAAATTACAGAAGTGAATCCATTGCCAGCACATTATGTTTGTACAAACTGTCACTATAATGAATTTTTCACAGATGGTTCTTATGCGAGTGGATTTGATTTACCTGATAAAGATTGTCCTAAATGTGCAACATCATTAAAGAAAGATGGGCAAGATATTCCATTTGAAACGTTTTTAGGATTTAAAGGAGATAAAGTGCCGGATATTGATCTAAACTTCTCTGGAGAATATCAACCACATGCACATAATTATACGAAAGAATTATTCGGGGAAGACTATGTATTTCGTGCAGGTACCATTGGAACCATTGCAACTAAGACAGCATATGGTTATGTAAAAGGGTATTCAAGTGATAAAAACATCCATTTTAAAGGTGCGGAAGTAGATAGATTAGTCCAAGGTTGTGAAGGGGTAAAACGAACGACGGGGCAACACCCTGGTGGAATTATCGTTGTGCCGAATGAGATGGAGATTTATGATTTTACCCCCATTCAATTCCCGGCAGATGATCGAAATAGTGAATGGAAAACAACGCATTTTGATTATCGTTCAATTGAAGACAACTTGTTAAAACTTGATATACTAGGGCATGATGACCCGACGGTAATTCGTATGTTACAAGATTTAAGTGGAATAGAACCAAGTACGATTCCGTTAGATGATGAAGAAGTAATGGGTATATTCTCAAGTCCAGCACCATTAGGTGTCACGGCAGAAGACATCGATTGTGCTACAGGAACATTAGGTGTACCAGAATTTGGAACAAGTTTTGTTCGTCAAATGTTAGAAGAAACAAGACCGAGCACCTTTGCGGAACTCGTTATTATTTCTGGATTATCCCACGGTACAGATGTATGGTTAGGAAATGCGCAAGAATTAATTAATAATGGTACATGTGAAATAGGAGATGTAATTGGTTGTCGTGACGATATTATGGTGTATTTAATGCAACAAGGATTAGAAGCATCTTTAGCATTTACCATTATGGAATCTGTCCGTAAAGGAAGAGGATTACGAGATGAATGGGTAGTAGAAATGCAAAAGAACAATGTGCCAGATTGGTATATTGAATCGTGTAAAAAAATAAAATATATGTTCCCAAAAGCACACGCTGCGGCATATGTTTTAATGGCTGTTCGGATTGCATATTTTAAAGTGCATTATCCAATTTATTTTTATGCAGCATATTTCTCTATTCGGGCAGCAGATTTTGAGTTAGATACGATGGTTCGTGGACCTGAAGCATTAAAAAAACGAATTAATGAAATTAAAGAAAAAGGAAACGATGCACCCCCAAAAGAAAGAAGTTTAATGACAGTGCTTGAAGTTGCGTATGAAATGTGGGTGCGTGGTTTTTCATTCCAAAAAGTAGATTTGTATCGTTCTAGTGCTACGGACTTTATTGTGGAAGGAGATAGTTTAATTCCACCGTTTAACGCGGTTGATGGATTAGGAACAAATGCTGCGTTAAATATTGTAAAAGCTCGTGAACAAGGTGAATTCTTATCGAAAGAAGATTTACGTGAACGAAGTAAAATTTCAAAAACCGTTTTACAATATTTAGATTCACATGGATGCTTAGATGGAATGGAAGAAGAAAACCAACTATCACTGTTTTAAAGAAAGATAAGTGGAAATAAAATAATTGTCAACAGTGTATTCCTATGTTATAATGTTAAAAGACTGATGATAACTCGATGTGAAAGAGTGGGGATTCCCACTCTTTCTTCTATACAAAAGACTTTTTTCCCTTGCCCATCTATCTGGCAAGGGTTTTATATTGAATAAGGACACAATGCTGAATAGAACAAAAATCTCATCATAAACTAAGTGATGAAGGAGGAATACATTTGAGTAATGACGTTTTAGCAGAAGTTAAACAAATAATTGAACCTGTTTTAAAGGAAAATGAGTTATCTTTATTTGACATGGAATATGTAAAAGAAGGACAAGACTTTTTCCTACGTATTTATATCGATAAACGTGGTGGTGTAGACTTGAATCTATGTAGCCTCGTTTCAGAACAAGTAAGTGCATTATTAGATGAGCATGATCCGATAAAAGGAGCATATTTTCTTGAAGTAAGTTCACCAGGTGCTGAAAGACCTTTAACTTCAAAAGAAGATTTTCAAAATTATGTTGGTGAACATATTTATGTATCTTTATATGTGCATATCGAAGGTGAAAAAGAGTTTGTCGGTACATTATTAAGTTTTGAAAATGAAATTATTACTATCGAATATCAATTTAAACATCGTAAAAAGCAAGTAGAGATTCCTTATGATAAGGTTGCAAAAGCTAGACTTGCTGTTAAATTATAGAGGGGGATGTAAAAGTGAGCAGTGAGTTGTTCCAAGCGATTAACCTTTTAGAAGAAGAAAAAGGGATCGATAAAGAAGTGTTATTAGAAGCGTTAGAGGCAGCATTAATTTCTGCATACAAGAAGAATTTTAAATCAGCAAACAATGTGTCTGTTTTATTTGATGAAGAAAAAGGTGCAATGGATATTTATGCACAAAAAACAGTGGTAGAAGAAGTAGAAGACGAACAAGAAGAGATTACGTTAGAAGAAGCACGAGAAATTAATTTACAATATAATATTGGAGACATCGTGGAAATTGAAGTAACACCGAAGAACTTTGGTCGTATCGCTGCACAGGCTGCGAAACAAGTAGTTACACAACGTGTAAGGGAAGCGGAAAGAGGTATTATTTTTAGTGAATACCAAGACCGTGAAGATGATGTCATGACAGGGATTATTCAACGTGTAGATCCCAATTATGTATATGTTGATTTAGGAAAAATTGAAGCAAAATTAGCAAAGCAGGAACAAATTGTGACCGAAGAATATCATGTGCATGATCGTATTAAAGTGTATGTCACAAAAGTTGAAAATACGAATAAAGGTCCACAAATTTATATTTCACGTTCACATCCAGGCTTATTAAAACGTTTATTTGAAATGGAAGTACCAGAAATTTATGGTGGAATTGTAGAGGTAAAATCTATTTCTCGTGAGGCTGGGGACCGTTCGAAAATTTCTGTTTACGCTAGTGACGAAGAGATTGATCCAGTCGGTTCTTGTGTTGGACCAAAAGGACAACGAGTACAAGCTGTTGTGGATGAGTTAAATGGGGAGAAAATTGATATTGTGGAATGGTCAGAAGATCCCGTTGTATACGTGTCGAATGCATTAAGTCCATCCAAAGTGTTAAAAGTAATTGTCGATGAAGAAGAAAATTCAACAACAGTTATTGTACCTGATTATCAGTTATCATTAGCAATTGGAAAACGTGGCCAAAATGCACGATTAGCTGCGAAATTAACAGGATGGAAAATCGATATTAAGAGTGAAACAGTGGCACGTGAAGAAGGTTTATTAGGTGACGAAGATACTTTTTTTGACTCGGAAGAAGTAGAGGAAGACGAAGAAGACGATTTTTTACTTGATTTATAATATACAAGGAGGATAATACGATGCGGAAAAACAAAAAAATACCTCAACGAAAATGTATAGTGACACAAGAAATGAAACCGAAACAAGCGATGATTCGTATCGTACGTAATAAAGAAGGCGATGTTTTTATTGATCCGACTGGGAAGCAAAATGGTCGTGGTGCTTATATGACAATAGATGAAACAGTTATTCGTAAGGCTGAAGCGGACCATGTGTTAGAAAAAACATTTCAAGTGAAAATTGATCCAGCAATTTATGAGCAATTATTGGATTTAGTAAAGGATTAGGAACATGAAAAGTAATTATTTGAATCTCGTTGGGTTAGCAAATCGAGCTAGAAAAATAACGACAGGGGAAGAATTGATTATTAAAGATATTCAAGCTGGAAAAGTCGCGTTATTATTAATGGCACAAGATGTTGGCGACCAGACGAAAAAGAAATTACGAGATAAATGCACAACATATGAAGTACCTTATATGGAGGTAGATGACCGATATACGTTAGGTCATGCAATCGGAAAATCCGAGCGTGTTGCTATAGCTATTTTAGATAATGGTTTTGCCAAAAAAATACGCACACTACTTTCATAAATATTTTTGGGGGTGAACGTATGGGTAAAATGAGAGTTTATGAATATGCCAAAAAAAATAATCTTTCAAGTAAAGAAGTTATTGAAAAGTTACAAGGATTGAATATGGAAGTAAGTAACCATATGTCTTCAATTTCTAAGGAAATGAGAGAGAAATTGGATGAAATGTTTCAGAAAAAACAAGCTCCAGTGAAAGAAGCGAAAAAGATGGAAAAGCAAAAAAATGAAACAAAACAAACACAACAAAAAGATAAAAAGAACAAAAAGAAAAAGATAAACAAAAAAGAAAAGCGTCATCAAAAACAAGCACATCAGGAAGTAAAAGTAGAAAAGAAAGAAACACCGGAACATATCGTTTATCATGATACGTTAACAGTAAACGAATTGGCAGAAAAACTAAATAAAGATGTATCAGAAATCATTAAAAAACTAATGTTTTTAGGTGTTATGGCGAATAAAAACCAAGATTTAGATGACGATACGGTTGAATTAATTTGTAGTGATTACAATGTGACCGTCGAAAAAGAAATTATATTAGAAGATACAGACTTTGATAAATATCGAAAAGAAGATAAAGAAAAAGATTTAGTGGAACGTCCTGCTGTCGTAACCATCATGGGGCATGTTGACCATGGTAAAACAACCACATTAGATTCCATTCGCCATTCAAAAGTTACGGATGGAGAGGCCGGTGGAATCACACAGCATATCGGTGCATATCAAGTAGAAGTTAATGATAAAAAGATTACATTTTTAGATACACCAGGACATGAAGCTTTTACAAGCATGCGTTCACGTGGGGCACAAGTAACAGATATCGCAATTTTAGTTGTTGCAGCAGATGATGGGGTCATGCCACAAACGGTAGAAGCATTAAACCACGCAAAAGCGGCAGATGTGCCAATTATTGTTGCGGTCAATAAAATGGACAAAGAAGCAGCAAATCCTGATCGTGTCATGCAAGAATTAACAGAATATGAGTTAATTCCAGAGGATTGGGGAGGAAGCACTATTTTCGTACCAATTTCCGCAAAAAAACGTGAAGGTATCGATGATTTATTAGAAATGATTTTACTCGTTGCTGAAATGGAAGAATTAAAAGCTAATGCGAATAAAGTAGCATTTGGTACCGTAATCGATGCACAGTTAGATAAAGGTCGTGGATCTGTTGCAAGTTTATTAGTGCAAGAAGGTACATTACATGTTGGAGATCCAATTGTTGTAGGAAATACGTACGGAAGAGTTCGTGCTATGGTAAATGACCTTGGTAAACGTATTGAAGAAGCGGGTCCTTCTACACCGGTAGAAATCACTGGCTTAAATGGTGTACCACAAGCTGGAGATCAGTTCCTCGTATTCCGAGATGAGCGTCAAGCACGTCAAATTGGTGAATCTAGACAACAACAACATATTATTGAAAGTCGTGGTTCACAAGCTAAGATTAGTTTAGATGATTTGTTTGAACAAATTAAACAAGGTGAAATGAAAGATCTTAATGTTATTATTAAAGCCGATGTAAACGGATCTGCTGAAGCATTAGCAGCTTCATTACGTAAAATTGAAGTAGAAACAGTAAATATCAATATTATTCATACAGGCGTTGGAGCAATTAATGAATCAGACATCATTTTAGCTTCTGCATCAAATGCGATTGTAATTGGTTTTAACGTTCGTCCAGATGTCAATGCACAAAAAGCGGCAGAATCTGAAAAGGTAGATGTACGCTTACACCGTGTAATATATAAAGCAATTGAAGAAATGGAACAAGCAATGAAAGGATTATTAGATCCAGAGTATGAAGAACAAGTTGTTGGTCAAGCAGAAGTTCGGGAAACATTTAAAGTATCTAAAATTGGAACGATTGCTGGTAGCTTTGTAACAGACGGAAAAATTACACGTAATTCAAGTGTACGAATTATTCGTGATGGTATCGTCTTATTTGAAGGTGAATTATTAGCATTAAAACGTTTTAAAGATGATGTACGTGAAGTAGATGCTGGATACGAATGTGGGATTACGGTGAAAAATTTCAATGATATTAAAACAGGCGATATCATTGAGGCATTTGAAATGGTTGAGATTGAACGATAATGGTCGTCTATGCAGAAATAGAATACATGATTTATGATGTACAATCTCTGAAGGAAAAACGATCGATCGTAAAACGTATAACGAAACGAGTACAAAATGAGTTCAATGTGTCGATTGCAGAAATAGGGTTTGAAGATTTATGGCAACGTACAAAATTAGGTATTGCGACCGTATCGAATGAATATGTACATGCAGAAAAAATGATCCAACAAGTTATACGTTTTATAGATCAAAACCCTGAAGTGGAACGAACAATTACAAATATTTATCCATTATAAATTGCGTATTTGTTCTGATCGTCGGACATATTTATTTTTATGAAAAATTTAAAAGATACCATTTATAATCCTTTTTGTGAATGGTGTACACATTTCTGAATTAGTTTATACTAAAGGATAAATATGGACACGACAAATATATCCCTCACATTCGTGAAGAAAGGGTGATAATAAATGGATAATATGCGCACAAATCGCGTGGCAGAACAAATGAAAAAAGAACTCGGGGAGATTATTAATCAAAAAATTAAAGACCCACGAGTAGGTTTTGTTACCGTAACAGATGTTGATTTAACAAATGACTTACAAATTGCAACCGTATATATTTCTGTATATGGAGACGAGGCTGAAAAAGAGGCGTCTTTAATCGGGCTTTCAAAAGCGAGTGGATTTATTCGTTCGGAAGTTGGTCGTCGTATTCGTTTACGAAAAGTACCTGAGATTTCATTTAAGTTTGATGAAGCTCACGAATATGGAAATCGCATCGATGCAATTTTACGTCAATTAAACAATGATTAATATATAGTTGGATGCGTATGGGGCTGAGGGAATAGCGAGAAAATGTAAATGATAAAGAGAAATAGTATATGGACATTTCTTTTTACTACTATTATTTTTCGACTATTCCTTAGCCTCTTTCTTATTATATGGGAGAAAGGCTGATGCAAGATGCATGGAATAATACCTTTATATAAGCCAAAAGGAATGACGTCTCATGACTGTGTGATGAAAATAAGACGGATGCTACAAACGAAAAAAGTGGGTCATACTGGTACATTAGATCCTTCAGTGGAAGGTGTATTACCGATTTGTGTTGGAGAAGCGACGAAAATTATTCCGTTTTTACTACCTTTACATAAACAATATATTGCAGATGTATATTTAGGAAGAAGCACGACGACAGAAGATGCAGATGGAGAAACGATCGAAGAGGAAATATTAGAATCTGTTCCAACAGAGGAAGAAATTAGACAAGTACTTGCATCATTTACTGGAGAAATTACACAAATACCTCCAATGTATTCTGCAATTAAAGTAAATGGGAAAAAATTATATGAATATGCACGAGAAAATATTGAAATTGACCGTCCAGCACGTAAAGTGATGATTTATAATATAGATTATATACAATCCAATCAAACAATGACCAACCCATTTCGTATAAAAGTAACTTGTTCAAAAGGAACATACATTCGTACGTTATCCGTTGATATTGGGAAAGCATTAGGGTATCCCGCACACATGTCTTTTTTAAAACGGATGGAAACAGATGGATTCCATCTAGACGAAACGATTACATTTGAGGAAATCGAACGGAAAATAGACGAAAACAATATTTCATCCATGCTCTTACCAGTTGAAAAAGCAGTTCGTCATCTATATCATTATAATGTAGATGAAAAAATGAAGGATCGTGTATTACAAGGGCAAAAATTTTCTAAGCCATCAGAAATAAAGACAAACGACCCGTTTGCAATGATGTATGAACAGAAATTATTGGCAATATACGAAATCCATCCAAATCATTCAAATTTAATTAAGCCGGTTCGAGTGTTTAATTTGCATAAGTAGGTGAAAGAATGGAAACGATACAATTAACATATCCTCATAATTTAAAAAAAGAAAAAATAAGTCCATCTGTTGCGGCAATTGGTTTTTTTGATGGCATTCATGAAGGCCATCAAGCGGTAATTCAAACTGCTGTGAAAAAAGCGAAAGCGAAGGAATTAAAAAGTGCGGTGATTACGTTTTTTCCACACCCATCCGTCGTTTTGAAAAAGGGCAAAGAAACAGTTCATTATATAACGACTGTAAAAGAAAAAGAGGCATTTTTGTCTGAATTAGGTGTAGATTATTTATATATTATTACGTTTAATAAAGAACTTTCTCAATTAAGTCCTGCTCAATTTTTAGAGCATTTTATAGAGGGGCTACATATTAAACATCTAGTTGCAGGTTTTGACTATACTTTTGGTCATAAAGGTGCGGGAAATATGGAAAACATCCACACATTTTTACCAGATGATGTAGAAGTGACAGTCATAGATAAAGTGGACTATGCATCCGAAAAGATTAGTTCAACTAATATACGTGCTGCATTAAAAGAAGGCGATGTAGAAAAAGTGCATCAACTATTAGGACGTCCTTATTTTACTTCAGGTGTGGTCGTAGATGGAGATAAACGAGGAAGACAAATAGGTTTTCCAACAGCAAATTTACAAATTGAAGAGGATAAATTACTACCTAAACTAGGGGTATATGGGGTGTATGTGTATGTAGCTGGGAAGAAATATTACGGATTATTGAATTTAGGCGTAAAACCTACATTTCATGATCATTTACCGAAGCCTTCTCCAGAAGTATATATTTTAGATTTTGAAGAAGATATATACGGTGAAATGATTGAGATTGAATGGATAACATTTGTCCGTGAAGAAAGAAAGTTTAACGGGATAGATGAAATTGTTGCACAATTAACAGAAGATGAAAAAAACATCCGAAAATACTTTCAAATTTAAACGATATGCCTTGCTTTTTTATGGGAAAAAAGTTAATCTATAAAAGTAGAACCTCTGCTTGGCAAAATGTATCTCCGACGTTTGCTAGGGAGATGGGGATAATATAGAAATTAGGAGGTGCCAACATGGCTATTTCAAAGGATGTTAAAAATGAAATTATTAACGAATTCAAAGTACACGAAAATGACACTGGATCTCCAGAAGTTCAAATCGCTATTTTAACGAATGAAATTAATAATTTAAACGAACATTTACGTACACATAAAAAAGATCACCATTCACGTCGTGGTTTATTAAAAATGGTTGGTAAGCGTCGTAACTTATTAAACTATTTACGTAAAAAAGACGTTACACGTTACCGTGAAGTGATTCAAAAACTTGGATTACGTAGATAATGTAAGAAGCAGGAGAAATCCTGCTTTTTTTCATAAATGAAATGCACAAAGAAATGAACATAATAATGAAGCGTTACGTAAAGTATAAAATTGTCCTATGTTCATTTGAAAGGGGTACAAATAAAGATGGTAGAAAACAAGCAAGTATTCTCTACTACGATTAATGGAAATAAGTTAACGGTTGAAGTTGGCGAATTGGCAAAACAAGCGAATGGTGCTTGTATGGTACACTATGGAGATACATCTGTATTATCAGTCGCAACAGCTTCTAAAGAGCCAAAAGACTTACCGTTCTTTCCTTTAACAGTAAACTATGAAGAGAAATTATATGCAGTCGGTAAAATTCCTGGAGGATTTATTAAACGTGAAGGTAGACCGAGTGAAAAGGCAATTTTAGCATCACGTTTAATTGACCGTCCAATTCGTCCACTTTTTCCTGAAGGATTCAGAAATGAAGTGCAAGTTATTAGTACAGTGATGAGTGTAGACCAAGATTGTTCATCTGAAATTGCTGCAATGATTGGATCATCTATTGCTTTATCTATTTCAGACATTCCTTTCAACGGACCAATTGCTGGTATTAATGTTGGAATAGTTGATGGGGAATTTATTATTAATCCGTCTATTGAACAGCAAGCGCAAAGTGATTTAGAACTAACAGTTGCTGGAACGAAAGACGAAATAAATATGGTAGAGGCAGGAGCAAATGAAATTTCTGAAGCGACTGTTCTAGATGCCATTATGTTTGCTCATGAAGAAATCGCACGCTTAGTTGCTTTTCAAGAAGAAATCGTGGAGCAAGCAGGAAAAGAAAAGACGGCAATAGAATTATTCGAAATCGATCCAGCAATTAAAGCAGAAGTGGAAACAAAAGCAAAAGAGGCTTTAACAAAAGCAATTCAAGTAGAAGAGAAACATGCACGTGAAGATGCGATTGAACAAGTAAAAGAAGAAACATTAGCACAGTATGAAGAAGCAGAAGAAGATGTAATAAAACATGTGAAATTAACATTAGATAATATGTTAAAAGATGAGGTTCGTCGTTTAATAACGGAAGAAAAAGTACGTCCAGATGGTCGTAAAACAGATGAAATTCGTCCATTATCTTCTCGTGTTGGATTATTACCTCGTACACATGGTTCTGGTCTATTTACACGTGGACAAACTCAAGTATTAAGTGTTTGTACATTAGGGGCACTTGGCGATGTACAAATTTTAGATGGATTAGATTTAGAAGAATCAAAACGTTTTATGCACCATTATAATTTCCCACAATATAGTGTTGGAGAAGTTGGACCAATTCGTGCGCCAGGTCGTCGTGAAATTGGACATGGAGCATTAGGGGAAAGAGCATTAGAAAAAGTAATCCCATCCGAAACAGAGTTTCCATATACGGTCCGAGTCGTATCGGAAGTACTAGAATCAAATGGTTCTTCATCCCAAGCGAGTATTTGTGCTAGTACATTAGCGATGATGGATGCAGGAGTTCCGATTAAAGCACCTGTAGCAGGTATTGCAATGGGATTAGTTAAAACAGGTGATGATTATTCCATTTTATCAGATATCCAAGGTTTAGAAGATGCTTTAGGGGATATGGATTTTAAAGTTGCTGGAACTGAAAAAGGTATTACAGCAATCCAAATGGATATTAAAATTGATGGATTATCGAAGGAAATTTTACAAGAATCATTAGAACAGGCGAAAATTGGTCGTCTTCATATTTTAAACTCCATGTTAGAAACGATTAATGAGCCAAAGTCAAAATTATCACCATATGCACCGAAGATTTTAACGATGCATATTAATCCTGATAAAATTCGTGATGTCATTGGACCAAGTGGAAAACAAATCAATAAGATTATTGAGGAAACTGGCGTGAAGATCGACATCGAACAAGATGGAACAGTATTTATTTCATCGACAGAAGAAGAAATGAATGATCAAGCGAAAAAGATTATTGAAGACTTAGTTCGTGAAGTAGAAGTAGGGCAAATTTACTTAGGAACAGTAAAACGAATCGAAAAATTTGGCGCATTCGTTGAATTGTTTAAAGGAAAAGAAGGATTAGTTCATATTTCACAATTACAAGATAAACGTACGAATAAAGTAGAAGATGTTGTAGATCTTGGTGATAAGATTATGGTTAAGGTTAAAGAAATCGATAACCAAGGCAGAGTTAACTTATCACGTAAGGATGTATTACAAGAAGAACGTGAAAATAAAGAACAATTAAAAACAAAGTAAAAGAAAGAGGCTGGAAATCCAGTTTCTTTTTTTAATGGATTTTACAATAAATGGTGTTGATGGAAAATATCTGTCACCATTTTTTTCTGCATAAAAATAGAAAACAAGTGAATTTCTCTTTACAATTAAAGACGATGAAAATCAAATCTAAGAGGGAGATCATTTGTTTCAATTTAATGAGATAGAGTAACTCTAAACAGTTAAATGTTTAGGCAGTCAATACTCCTATGACAAAGAACTAAAAATAATTATTGAAAAATTCCATGCATCAATCAATAGATTGGCACAATGAGCGCATTTTTGATATGATAAACCGAGTTACATAACGATGTAATAAATAGAGAAAAGAACGTATAATCCGTTATTTTATACATTTTGCGTGAAGAAAGAAACAAATGGAATAAATTTTGGTATGATAGACAAATGTATGGATGATGGACGGTGAACATCGGAGGGGAATTTATGATTGAAACATATACGTGTAAGAACGGTGTACGCATCGTTTTAGAAAATATACCTACTGTACGATCTGTCACGATGGGAGTATGGGTAGCAACAGGATCGAGATATGAGTCCGAAACGAACGGTGGAATTTCACACTTTTTGGAGCATATGTTTTTTAAAGGAACGAAAACAAAAAATGCACAAGAAATAGCCGAAAGTTTTGATGCAATTGGTGGGCAAGTAAATGCTTTTACCTCTAAAGAATATACATGCTATTATGCACGTGTGTTAGACACGTATAAAGTATATGCAATGGAAGTACTTGCTGACATGTTTTTCCATTCTATCTTTCCGGAAGACGAAATAGAACGAGAAAAAAAGGTTATTTTAGAAGAGATTAAAATGTACGAAGATTCACCAGATAGTCATGTGCATGATTTATTAGCAAAAGCAAACTTTGGTAATCATCCTTTAGGTCGTCCAATTATTGGTACAGAAGCTCTTGTTCGTTCATTTACACAAAAATCATTACAAGATTATAGAAGAGAATGTTACGTTCCAGAAAATGTTGTTATTTCCATTGCCGGAAATGTGGATGCTACATTTATTCAGACGGTTGAGCAATTATTTGATCAATTTGAACAACAAACACAACGGATGAAACGAACGAAGCCGACAATGCTATTTGATACGATTGTGAAACATAAAGAAATTGAGCAAGCACATGCTTGTTTTGGGTTTCAAGGGATTGCAGTAGATGATGAACGGATGCCCGCATTAATGGTGTTAAATAGTGCCTTAGGGAATGGGATGAGTTCTAGATTGTTCCAGGAGGTTCGTGAAAAGCGTGGTTTAGCTTATTCAGTCTTTTCTTATCACTCTTCCTATTTAGATAGTGGGGTTTTAGGAATTTATGCTGGAACGAATAAAGAGCAACTTCCACTATTAGAAGAGACAATTACTGATATGATTGAAGATATAAAGAAAAATGGTTTAACGGAAAAAGAATTTCATAATAAGAAAGAACAGTTAAAAGGAAATTTAGTATTAGGTTCAGAGAGTACGAATAGTAGAATGAGTCGAAATGGAAGAAATGAATTATTATTAAAAAAACATCGAACATTAGACGAATCATTAAAAGAAATTGATCAAGTAGACCATACGATGATTTATGAATTGATTGAACATATTTTCACTGGAAAATATTCAAAAGCTGTTATTATGTCAGAAACGAAATAATAAATAGTATGGACGATACAGGATGTGCCTTAGGTCAATCAACATAATTTGTTAGGATATACCATAAAAGGGGTTGGTGGAAAAGAACTTCCACTAACCCCTTTTTTTCATATAATGAAAAAAGGAAATGTATCTTTATTTTCCAGTGTGACATCGTTACATCTGATTTTACGCCATTTTATATCGTGAGTCCGTTATCCGCCTCCACTTAAAGCATTCAAATTTAGAAAAGTAAGTAAATCGTTGTCTCAAAAATGTTTATTTTATTGTAAGTTATCGTAATACATATTCTAATTGTTTATGAAGCCAATTGACGAAATAATAAAATAATTAAAATGTTTTATTCGAATTCAAGAAGAAATATGTTAAAATGAAGTTTAAGATTAGATTAAGATGATTTTGGAAGGGGATTTTTAATTACATGGCTAATGAAAAACAATACAATGTTGCAGTTGTTGGAGCAACTGGAGCAGTAGGACAGAAAATTGTACATTATTTATCGGAAAATTTATTCCCGATTAACGAATTGAAATTACTTTCGTCTCAAAGATCGGCAGGGACAAAGGTAACTTTTCAAGATAGAGAGATAACGGTGGAAGAAGCAACAGCAGATAGTTTTAAAAATATCGATATTGCATTTTTCTCTGCAGGAGGCTCTATTTCAGAAAAATTAGCACCGGAAGCAGTAAAACATGGTGCAGTTGTTGTGGATAATACGAGTCAATTCCGTATGGATGAAAATGTTCCTTTAGTAGTTCCAGAAGTGAACCCTGAACATCTAGAAAACCATCAAGGAATTATTGCAAATCCAAACTGTTCAACGATACAAATGGTTGCGGCTTTAAAGCCAATTCAAGATAAATTTGGTTTAAAACGTATTATCGTTTCCACTTATCAAGCCGTTTCAGGTGCTGGTTTAGCTGCTGAACAAGAATTAACAAAACAAACGGGTCAACGTTTAGCAGGCGAAGAAATGGAAGCAAATGTATTACCTGCAGGTTCTGATAAACGTCATTTCCCAATTGCATTTAACGCACTTCCACAAATCGATGTGTTTGATGAACTCGGTTATACAAAGGAAGAATGGAAAATGATGAATGAGACAAAGAAAATTATGGGAGATGCAAATTTACAAGTTGCAGCAACATGTGTACGTCTTCCTGTATTTACGTCTCACTCTGAGAGTGTCTATATTGAGACAGATAATGAAGTTTCTGTAGATGAGATTAAAGAAGCGATTAAACAAGGGGCAGGGTTAGTGTTAGAAGATGATCCATCAACACAAACATATCCGACACCATTAAGTGCTACGGATAAGAAGGAAGTTTTTGTCGGTCGTATTCGTAAAGATATTGACCATAAAAATGGTTTCCATATGTGGATTGTATCAGACAACTTAGTAAAAGGTGCTGCATGGAATACAGTACAAATTGCAGAAACTTTAATAAAAAATAAAATTGTTTAAGGAAAAGGTTTGATGATAGAATGAAAATATTAGTTCAAAAATTTGGTGGAACTTCTGTTCAGACAAAAGAAAATCGAACACATGTTATCAAACAAATTAAGCGTGGATTAGACGCTGGTAATAAATTAGTGGTGGTTGTTTCAGCTTTAGGTAGAAATCCTGATCCATATGCAACCGACACATTATTAAAAATGGTCGATTATAAAGAGAAATCCATCCACGCAAAACGCGAGTTAGATATGTTAATGTCTTGCGGGGAAACGATCGCCTCTGTCGTATTATCAAATGAATTACAACAAAACGGGGTGAATGCAACAGCGCTTACCGGTGCACAGGCTGGTTTAATAACGAACGATGAATTTACAGAAGCGAAAATTAAAAAAGTAAAGCCAGATCGGATTAAACAGGAACTAATAGATCATGATGTTGTCGTTGTTGCGGGATTCCAAGGTAGGACGGAATCGGGCGATATTACGACGATTGGCCGTGGTGGTAGTGATACGACTGCGGTTGCATTTGGTGCATCCTTACAAGCAGAATCTGTAGATATTTTTACAGATGTGGAAGGGATGATGACAGCTGACCCACGAGTGGTTGATTCAGCTCGTATTATCGATGTCGTCACATATGCAGAAACTTCTAATCTAGCTTATCAAGGGGCAAAGGTTATCCATCCACGTGCAGTGGAAATTGCCATGCAAGCGGAAATCCCAATTCGAATTCGTTCGACATACTCAGATCATATTGGTACACTCATTACATCGTCTAGAACGAAAGAAATGGGAGTGGATATTCCAGATCGCCTCGTTACTGGTATTGCCCATATTGATGAAATTGCTCAATTAAATATTCCAATTAAGGAAAATGATATTCAATCACAAGCAACTATATTTCAAACGATGGCAGATGCGAATATATCTGTAGATTTTATTAATATGTCACCAACAAAAGTTGTGTATACTGTGTCGAATGAGGTCGCTAAAAAAGCGGTACAATTATTAGAAGAAAAAGGTTTTACCGTGACAGTGGTTGAACATTGTGCAAAGGTATCTGCAGTGGGAGCTGGAATGACAGGAATACCTGGAGTCGCTGCAAAAATAACGACAGCATTAACGAAAAACGGTGTGAAAGTTTTACAATCTGCTGATAGTCATACGACCATTTGGGTATTAGTAGAAAATAATCAACTGAAATTAGCAATCAATGCTTTACATGAAGCATTCGAATTAAATAAAACTGCCGTTTATATCTAGTAGGATGTCATAAAGAAAGTTAGAGTAAAAGGAATAAAAGTCCTTTTATTCTAACTTCTTTTTTTATTTGTAAACGGTCTACGACATCTTCATAGTATGATATACTAGAGTCAATTGTTAGGAGAGGAGCGCATATAACATTCTCCTTATGTTATAGAGGTGAAAGAAGTTGGCAAGAAAAAAAACAAAAACGAAACGAAAATCAAAAAAGAAAGAAACCCGACTGCTTCGCCATGAATTGGTTGGTTTATTATTAATTTTGATAGCGATTTTTGGTAGTGGGGCATCGATTATAAGTGACGGGTTTATTCCTGCAACTTTAGAAAACTTTTTCCGATTCTTTTTAGGTATATGGTATTTCATATTATCTATTGCGATATTTGTGATAGGGTTGTATTTATTATTTAAAAGAGCATATCCGAACTTTTTTACGAAACGTAAAGTAGGCTTTTATATATTCTTTTTAGGACTATTATTGTTTACACATATTCAATCCTTTCAAATGTTGCCATATGATATTAAAAATCTGGATGTTTTGAAAGAAACATGGATACAATATACGAGTTATGTTAATGGAACAGGTACTTACGCACTATTAGGTGGCGGTTTTTTTGGAGCCATTTTATTAGTAGTGACAAAATTTTTATTTTCATTGGCTGGAGCGAAAATGATTGCTATTTTTGCCATTTTGATTGGTGTATTTTTCATGCTAAATATAACGTTTGATCAAATTGGCATGTTTTTTAAACGCATATTTTCCACGGCGGTAGAAAAAATGAGTGTAACTCGACAAAAGCAGCAAGACAAAAAGTTAAAAAAGAAAGAAGAGATAGAAAAAATACCTTCCCCAATGGAAGAAGATGTAGTTGATGTAGCATATAGTTTTGAAGAAACAGAACATGGACAATTAGAAGTTCAATTAATGGAAGAGGCACAAGAAGAACAAGAGGATGCTTCATTTTCTATGTCGAACGGAACAAATGAAGATTATACATTGCCACCGATATCGTTGCTTGCTGAACCAGTTAAACATACACAACAAAAAGAGAAATCCCAAATTCAAAGTACGGTAAAGTTACTAGAAGAAACGTTTGACAGCTTTGGTGTTCGAGCAAAAATAACAAAAGCACATGTCGGTCCAGCAGTTACAAAGTATGAAGTACATCCTGAAGCAGGAGTGAAAGTAAGTAAAATTGTAAACTTACAAGATGATATTGCGTTAGCTTTAGCGGCACAAGATATTCGAATTGAGGCACCTATCCCAGGAAAATCAGCTGTTGGAATTGAAGTGCCAAATAGTGATGTTGCACCTGTTTCACTACGTGAAGTATTAGATGTAACGAATGTGTATGAGAAAAAGTTATTATTTGCATTAGGGAAAGATATATCAGGGAATGTTGTGCAAGGGGAATTAAATAAAATGCCTCATTTACTCATTGCTGGGGCAACAGGTAGTGGTAAAAGTGTTTGTATAAACGGAATTATTACATCTATTTTAATGCGTGCAACACCTGACGAAGTAAAGATGATGATGATTGATCCGAAAAAAGTGGAATTAAATGTGTACAATGGCATACCTCATTTATTGACACCGGTCGTCACAGATCCGAAAAAAGCGTCTGTCGCATTACGAAAAATTGTCGTAGAAATGGAACATCGATATGAATTGTTTTCTGAAACAGGTACAAGAAATTTAGAAAGTTATAATAGTTATATTCGAAAACAAAATGAACTATCAGATGAGAAGGTACAGCCTTTACCGTATATCGTCGTTTTAGTCGATGAGTTAGCCGATTTAATGATGGTTGCTTCTAATGATGTTGAAGATGCTATTACAAGATTAGCACAGATGGCTAGAGCAGCAGGAATTCATTTAATTATTGCGACACAAAGACCTTCTGTTGACGTCATTACAGGAGTGATTAAAGCGAATATCCCATCTCGTATTGCGTTTAGTGTGTCATCACAAGTCGATTCACGAACGATTCTTGATATTGGCGGAGCGGAGAAACTACTTGGTAGAGGGGACATGCTCTATATTCCTGTAGGGATGTCTAAACCAATCCGAGTTCAAGGGGCATTTTTATCAGACGATGAAGTAGAGAGAATTGTCACCCATTGTAAAAACGAACAAAATGTGCAATACGAAGAAGAAATGATTCCTGAAGAACCATCAGAGACATTATCTGATGTAGAAGATGAATTATTTGAAGAAGCGGTACAATTAATTGTTGAAATGCAAAGTGCAAGTGTATCCATGCTACAAAGAAGATTTCGTATAGGATATACGCGAGCAGCTCGTTTAATTGATATGATGGAGGAGAGGAATATTGTTGGACCATATGAAGGAAATAAACCACGTACGGTTTTAATTGAAAAGAATGATGAAAAAAGTTCATAAATAACTAAAATATGAGTTCAAAAAACTTTCAATAAATGCTATATTAATTTTAGTAATATAAAAACGCTATATTACTAACATAAAATTTACATACATTCATGGAAAAAGGGGGGAATAATATCTGTTTTACGCTAATAACGAAAATGGAGGAGAACAATGAAAAATAAAAAGGCTTTATTATCATTAGGATTTATATTAGTTTTAAGCATGTTTTTAGCAGCATGTGGTGGCTCGAACAATAACAATGGCAACAATGATGCAAATGGAAATAACGGTGGGTCAAGCGACAATTTTTCAATAGCAATGGTTACAGATACTGGTGGTATTGATGACAAATCGTTCAACCAATCTGCATGGGAAGGTTTAAACGCATGGGGTGAAGAGCACGGAAAAGAAAAAGGTGTGGACGGTTTTGATTATGCCCAGTCAGAAGATGACAGTGATTACATGCCGAACTTCAGCCGTTTAGTGAAAAATGACTTCGATTTAATTTACGGTGTTGGATTTTTATTACAGGATGCGGTAGAAGAAATTGCGTCACAAAATCCTGATAACCACTTTGCAATTATCGATACGGTTGCAGAAGAAGCAGACAACATTACAAGTATTACATTTGCTGAACATGAAGGTTCATTCTTAGCTGGTGTGGTTGCGGCAAAGAAAACAAAAACAGATAAATTAGGTTTCATCGGTGGAGTTGAATCTGATTTAATTAGTAAATTTGAAGTAGGATTTGTTGCAGGAGCAAAATCAGTAAACCCTGATATTGAAGTGAAAATTCAATATGCAGAAAACTTTAACGCGGTAGATAAAGGAAAACTAATCGCTTCAAACATGTATAATGATGGGGTTGATATTATTTATCATGCAGCAGGAAACACTGGAAATGGTGCTTTCGCTGAAGCAAAAGACATTAAACAAAACGATCCGGATCGCGAAGTATGGGTGATCGGTGTAGACCGTGATCAATATGAAGAAGGACTTAATGAAGATAAATCTGCTAGTGTGACGTTAACATCTATGGTGAAACGAGTAGATATTGCAGTGCATGAAGTAGCAAATGCAACAATGAATGGAGAATTCCCAGGTGGCGAAACATTAGTATTTGGATTAGAAGATGATGGTGTCTCTATAGCCGATACGAATGAAGAAGCATTTACAGATGAAATTCGCGAAGCTGTAGAAGAGTGGGAAGAAAAAATTAAATCTGGCGAGGTAGATGTTCCAAAAACTCGTAAAGAGTTAAAAACATTTGAAGAATCGCTATAATAAGAGAGGAGCTAGTAAATACTCTAGCTCCTTTTTCTTACATAACGGTTAACACAGTTATTTGTGTGAAGGGGTGAAGAACGCGGTGGATTACGTTATTGAAATGTTAGACATTCGTAAGGAATTCCCAGGGGTTGTAGCAAATAATAATATAACATTACAAGTTAAAAAAGGTGAAATTCATGCTCTCTTAGGCGAAAATGGTGCAGGAAAATCCACCTTAATGAACGTATTATTTGGATTATATCAACCAGAACGTGGTGAAATTAAAATTAAAGGCGAAAAAGTACACATTACGAATCCAAATATCGCAAATGATTTAGGAATTGGAATGGTACACCAGCATTTTATGTTAGTAGAGCCTTTTACGGTAACACAAAACATTATTTTGGGAAGTGAACCAAAAAAGGGAATTAAAATAGATTTAAGAAAAGCAGAAAAAGAAGTACAAGAATTATCAGATCGATATGGGTTAAGAGTAGATCCGAGAGCAAAAATTCGTGATATTTCGGTTGGAATGCAACAAAGGGTAGAAATTTTAAAAATGTTATATCGTGGTGCAGATGTACTGATATTTGATGAACCGACTGCTGTATTAACACCACAAGAAATTGATGAACTTATTGAAATTATGCAATCGTTAGTAAAAGAAGGTAAATCGATTATACTAATTACTCATAAATTAAAGGAAATTATGCAAACATGTGACCGCTGTACAGTGATTCGTAAAGGGGAAGGAATTGGAACGGTCAATGTTGCAGATACAACAGTAGATGAATTGGCAGCATTAATGGTTGGACGAGCTGTTAGTTTCAAAACAGAAAAAACAGAAGCTAACCCACAAGAAGTCGTATTGGAAGTGGAAAATTTACACGTGAATGATACGCGAAATATACCGACAGTAAAAGGATTGAACCTAGAAGTACGTGCTAATGAAATTGTTGGTATCGCAGGTGTCGATGGAAATGGACAAACAGAATTAATTGAAGCGATAGCTGGACTACGAAAAGTTGAATCCGGTTCAATTTCTTTAAATGGAAAACCAATTACGAAGTTATCCCCACGAAAAGTGACAGAAATGGGATTAGGACATATCCCTCAAGATCGTCAAAAAATGGGACTCGTATTAGATTTTCCAGTATCGGAGAACATTATTTTACAATCTTACTACAAAGAACCGTATTCTAAACATAAATTATTAAAATATGAAAAAATAGATCAATACGCGAAGAAAATCGTCGATGAGTATGATGTGCGTACACCGTCCATTCATACTAAAACTAGTGCGCTTTCTGGTGGAAACCAACAAAAAGTCATTATCGGTCGTGAAGTAGATCGTTCACCAGACTTTTTAATTGCAGCACAGCCAACACGAGGATTAGATGTCGGAGCTATTGAGTTTATTCATAAAAAATTAATTGAAGAACGTGATAATGGGAAAGCAGTATTACTCGTTTCATTCGAATTAGATGAAATATTAAATGTGAGTGATCGTATTGTAGTGCTTTTTGATGGTAAAATTGTAGCGGATGTAAAACCGAGTGAAACAGATGAACAACAATTAGGTTTATTAATGGCAGGTAGTGTGGAAGAAAGAGTAGGTGAGGAGACATGATATCAAATCGTCTATTTAATATCATCGTTCCATTTGCTTCCGTATTTATTGGATTAATCGCAGGGGCAATTATTATGTTGATTTACGGTTATAGTCCAATCGAAGGGTATAAAGCATTGTGGAATGGAGCATTTGGCGATGCGTATTTCTTAGGAGAAACCATTCGCCAAGTTACACCGTATATTTTTACAGGGCTTGCGGTAGCTTTTGCATTTAGAGCAGGGTTATTTAACATCGGTGCAGAAGGGCAAGTGTTTGCTGGGTGGTTAGCAGCGGTTTGGATAGGAACGTCTTTTGACTTACCGATATTTATTCACTTACCTTTAGCCATTATTGTAGCTGCACTAGCAGGTGCCGCGATCGCATTTATTCCTGGATTATTAAAAGCACGTTTAGGAGTACATGAGGTAATCGTTACCATAATGTTTAACTATATCGTTTTATTTAGTGTAAACTCGATTATTCGTAACGTTTTAACGGATTCAGCAGATAAGACGGAAAAAATCGCTCCAACTGCATCACTGCAATCAGAATGGTTGCAAGGTTTAACAGATTATTCACGTATGCATTTTGGTATTGTGTTAGCATTGTTAGCGGTTTTTGTCATGTGGTTTATTATGGAAAAGACGACCATCGGATATGAAATTCGTTCTGTTGGATATAACCGTCATGCATCCGAGTATGCAGGGATGAAAGTTAGTAAAAATATTATTTTAGCCATGGTTATCTCTGGTGCATTTGCTGGATTAGCTGGTTCAATGGAAGGATTAGGAACATTCGGAAATATGTCCATACAATCAGGATTTACAAATTTAGGATTCGATGGAATTGCAGTTGCCTTATTAGGTGCGAACCGAGCGATCGGTGTAGTGTTTGCTGCTATATTATTTGGAGCATTAAAAGTCGGTGCACTAAATATGCCGACCGATGCGGGAGTTCCTAGTGAATTAGTCGACGTTATTATCGCATTTATTATATTCTTCGTTGCTTCAAGCTATTTAATTCGTTTAATCATTTTACGTTTCCAAAAGGGGGAGAAATAAATGGTCGATATTTTAAATGCCATCATACCAGCAGCACTATTTTTCTCTGCCCCACTTATTTTTACAGCACTTGGTGGTGTGTTTAGTGAGCGTTCTGGTGTTGTAAACATTGGGTTAGAAGGTTTAATGGTGATGGGTGCATTTGTTGGAATCGTTTTTAACCTAACGTTTGCAGAAACACTAGGGCCTTGGACACCATGGTTATCCATGCTCGTGGCAATGATTGTTTCGGGATTGTTTGCGATTATCCACGCGATTGCAACCGTATCACTAAGAGCAGACCATGTCGTTAGTGGAATAGCAATTAACTTTTTAGCTTTAGGTCTTGGCGTATTTTTAACAAAACAGTGGTATGAAAAGGGACAAACAGATATGATTTCAAAGCCATTTTATACAAAAACAATTCCACTGTTATCTGATATTCCTGTGATAGGAACGATTTTCTTTAAAGGAGTATATTTAACATCGTATATTGCAATTATTTTAGCATTTGTTGCATGGTACATATTGTATAAAACACCTTTTGGTCTACGTTTACGAGCAGTTGGAGAACATCCAATGGCAGCAGATACAAACGGAATCAATGTGTATAGAATGCGATATATTGCTGTAATTATTTCAGGAATGTTAGGTGGACTTGGTGGTTCCGTCTTTGCGATGACAATCGCATTAAACTTCTCTGCTACGACGATTGCCGGACAAGGATTTATGGCTTTAGCAGCAGTCATTTTTGGGAAATGGCATCCAATCGGAGCAATGGGAGCAGCATTATTCTTTGGTTTTGCCCAAAGTTTAAGTGTCATCAGTTCAGGAGTACCGATTTTAGCAGATGTTCCACAAGTATACTTATCTATCGCTCCATACGTCCTAACAGTGTTAGCATTAGCAGGGTTTATCGGACGTGCAGAAGCACCGAAAGCATTGGGAGATCCTTATATTAAAGGTACTAGATAAAATTAAATTTAAATATTATTAACTTCATGATGAAAACGGCAATGTTTAGAATAAAAATAAACATTGCCGTTTTTCATTGTCCAAAAGATTGACGTGCTTGTGTACGAATATTTTCTAATAATTCGTGTACTGCGAAAGCTATATATTATTTCTAAATCTAAAGGCAAATCACCTTGATTCATCGTATATTATTTCAACAAAAAGCACACTTCTGTAATTGATTATATAGTTCGCTCCGTTTTGTCCCATATTTGATTTTTTATAGAAAAGGCATTGGATAATGTATAAATGTTTTAAAATGATGTAAAATGAACGAGAGGTGAAAGGAGCGTTTTTATGCTTAATAAATTACAAGAAACGATAAAAAAATATGAAGGGTATCATGTTCATTTTATGGAGACGAAAAAATTTAAAACGATTCAATTTATCGTGAAATTTCGTTCTCCTTTACATAGAGAAACCATTACGAAACGTGCTTTACTTCCTTATATATTAGAAAAAGGAACAGTAAACTATCCTACAGAAAAAAGTTTCATGCGTAAATTAGATGATTTATATGGTGCATCTTTATCTGTAGACGCGAACAAACAAGGGAATCATCATATTATAAATTTTCGTTTAGAAATAGCGAATGAAAAATTTTTACCGTATAGTGAAGGAATAACAACGGAGGCATTACAATTACTGCGAGAAGTTATTTTTCACCCGTATATTGAGGATGGTTGTTTTCCGAAAGAGGTCGTTCGTCGTGAAAAAATAACGCTTAAAAATGAAATTGAAGCAATCATAGATGATAAAGTTGCTTTTTCGAATAAAAGATTAATCGAGGAAATGTGCGAAAAGGAACGCTTTAGTATTGCAACAAATGGATATGTAGAAGATCTTCCATTTTTAAATGAACATAATATGTATACATATTATGAGCAAGTGTTACAAGATGATCGTGTTGATATTTATGTATTAGGTGATATTAATACAGAAGAAATGGAAAAAAATATAACTCATTTATTTGAACAGAAAAAAAGCACCTCTGTTCCTCCATTCGTGGAAGAGACGGTAGTCAAAAAAGATGTGAAAAATATTACAGAAATCCAACAAGTCCATCAAGCTAAATTACATATCGGTTATCGCACGAACTGTACATTACATGATGAAGCATATGCTGCACTTTTACTATTTAATGGTATTTTTGGAACGTACCCAAATTCAAAACTATTTCAAGAAGTTCGTGAAAAAGAAAGTTTGGCTTATTACGCTACTTCTAGAGTAGAAAGTCATAAAGGATTATTAATCGTGATGGCCGGAATTGAGGGTGCCATGAGCGAAAAAACAAAAACAATCATATTTAAACAATTAGAAGCGATGCAACAAGGGGAATTTACAGAAGAAATTATTCAAGAAACAAAGCGCTTATATTTGAATGACCTTCGTGAAACATTAGACCATCCTAGAGGAATTGTTGAATTATTGTATCAGCAAACATATGTAGCACATCCATGGTCTATCGATACATTTATGGCACGAATTAATGCCGTGACAAAAGAGGAAATTGTTGCAGTTGCCAACCAAATAGAACTGGATACGGTTTATTTATTAACAAATGAAGCAGAGGTGAAACAAGATGCATAAACATGTGTATGAGGCAATCGATGAAACATTGTATGAGACGACTTTGCCAAATGGTTTAAAAGTGATGCTTATTCCAAAAACAGAGTCAGAAAAAACATTTGGTATTTTTATGACGAATTATGGTTCGATTGATCGGACATTTACTCCTTTGGGGAAAAATGAAATGACGACAGTTCCAGATGGGATCGCTCATTTTTTAGAACATAAATTATTCGAAAAAGAAGACAGAGATGTATTTACAGACTTTTTGTCTGAAGGTGCATCACCAAATGCGTATACATCATTTACTAAAACAGCATATTTGTTCTCGGCGACGAGTAATATTGAAAGAAATGTAGAAATATTACTCGATTTTGTACAATCACCTTATTTTTCAGAGGAATCTGTTGAAAAAGAAAAAGGCATTATTGAACAGGAAATAAAAATGTACGATGATCAAGTAGACTTTAAACTGTATATGCAAACATTGCAAAATATGTATGAAACACATCCAGTTCGAATTGATATTGCTGGGACAGTGGAATCGATTCAACATATTACAAAAAACGATCTATATACTTGTTATGAAACATTTTATCATCCATCCAATATGGTGCTTTGTATCGTGGGAAATTTTCAAGTAGAACATTTAATGGATACAATTCAAAAAAATCAGGCAACGAAAACATTTGCTACACCGACACCAATTAAGCGAGCGGAAATTACGGAAAAAGAAACGGTATATAAGGCAGAACAGGTAATGTCCATGGATGTTTCCATGCCAAAAGTGATGATTGGTATGAAACATAACCCGGATTTTGTAAACGAAACAGAAAGAATGAAACATGAACTAATGGAACAATGGGTACTTGATTATTTCTTTTCTTCAAGTGGTGATTTTTATGAAATATTGTATAAAGATGAGCTAATTGATGAAAGTTTTGATTATCAGTCAACCGTTGAAGAAGCTTTTAATTTCACGCTTTTTAGTAGTAACACAGAAAACCCAACATTATTTCATAAACGACTGACTTCTCTTTTATATCAAATAAAATCTTATCCATTTACGGAAGAAAATTTGGATAAAATGAAGCGGAAGTGGATGGGGGAATATATAATTGAAATGGATTCTCTTGAATATATAGCCAATGAATATTGCCATTATTATTTTGAAGGAATTGACTTTTTTACAATGCAACAAATTGCTCATAATATTACATTGGCAGACCTTAGATCATTTATTGAAAATTGGGTCCAAGAGGATAAATTGACAGTAACGATGATAGAAAAAGAAAGTTAAAGGTGACAAGATGAAAAATGTCTTAATTTTAGGAGCGAGTGGAGATATTGGCCAAGCAATTACGAAACAATTGGCAAATGAAGGATATCAATTAATATTACATTATTTTAAAAATGAAACATCTATGCGACAATTACTTGAACATATTCATGAGGAAAGTGTGTTACAGGTCATTCAGGCGGATTTAACGAGAGATGAAGGTGCAAAAAAATTATGTGAGTCCGTATTGTATCAAGTAGACGGTATTGTTTATGTAAGTGGTACCGCACATATTGGATTGTTTCAGGATACTGAAGAAGAAATAATGGATCAAATGTTACATTTACATGTGAAATCACCTTGGTATATTACACAACATTTTCTTCCTCATATGATCCAAAAACAACAAGGGAAAATTATATTCATTACATCTATTTGGGGAAATGTTGGAGCGAGTAATGAAGTAATTTATTCGTCTGTGAAAGGTGCGCAAAACAGTTTTGTTCGTGCTTTAGCGAAAGAGGTAGGACCGAGTGGTATATCTGTTAATGCAGTAAGTCCTGGATTTATTGATACAAAAATGAATACTCATTTGGAAGCGGCTGAAAAAGCACAAATTATTTCACATATACCTTTAAATCGAGCTGGAATGACAGATGATGTCGCAAATGCCGTTAGTTTTTTAATGAGCGATAAATCAAATTATATTCAAGGGGAAGTAATGAACATATCAGGTGGATGGTCTTAAAAAGAAAGATTGTATAGAGCTTGAGATACACAACATATTCATTTTTTAATTAATTTTGTCTCAAGCTCTTCTTACATAAAATAAAAATTAAAAACAAATACACCATTGTATTGCATTTGTTCATTCGATTCGGTAAAATTAAATAGGACGTAAATAGATTATAGAAAATCTTTCATCCAATGTGAAAGATAAATAGAAAGAGGTTATTGTAATGGAAAAGAAAGAATGGTATTTTGAATACGAATTACAATATAACCGACCAGGACTCTTAGGAGATATATCTACGTTACTTGGTATGTTATCAATTAACATCGTGATGATTAACGGAATTGAAAATGCGCGTAGAGGAATGCTAATACTTTCACAAAGTGATGATAATATTGAACGTCTGAAAACGATATTAGAAAAAGTAGAAACGATAAAAATTAGAAAACTACGTAAACCAACTTTACGAGACCGTTTAGCTGTTAGGCATGGAAAATATATTCATCGTGATACGGAAGATCGAAAAACCGTTCGCTTTGTTCGAGATGAATTTGGATTACTCGTAGATTTTATGGCTGAATTATTCAAAAGTGATGGGCATAAATTAATTGGAGTAAGGGGAATGCCGAGAGTTGGAAAAACGGAGTCTATTGTTGCGGGTAGTGTGAGCGCAAATAAAAAGTGGCTTTTTGTTTCTAGTACTCTACTAAAGCAAACAGTTCGAAATAAATTGATTGATGGTGAATATGGGGAAGATTATATTTACATCATTGATGGAGTCGTATCACAACAAAGAGCAAACGAACAGCATTGGCAATTAATTAGAGAAATTATGCAGCTACCAGCAACGAAAGTTGTCGAGCATCCGGATGTATTCATTCAAGCGACGGAATATACGATTGATGATTTTGATTATATTATTGAAATACGACGCGATGATGAAGAGGAAATTTCATATGAAATAATGGAGCGACAACATAATTTTGATCAAGGATTTTCAATGTTTGATTTTTAAGATGGACGGTGTTAAAAAATGGAAATTGGACAAATATTAAAAGAGGCGAGGGAAGAGAAGTCTCTTACATTGGACGACATCCAAGAGATGACGAAAATTCAAAAACGATATCTCGTCGCGATTGAACAAAATGAGTTTCAAGCATTACCAGGAAGATTTTATGCAAGAGCGTTTATAAAAGAATATGCCGAGGTAATTGGCTTAAACGCTACTGAATTACTTGCAGAGTTCGATGAAGAAAAGATTGAAACAGAAGATATAACAGAAACGGCTCAATATAGTAGATTAGAACGAACAAAAGCTCCGAAAGAAGCGAAAAGTACTTCCTTTTTATCCATTATTCCGACAATAATAGTCGTCATTCTAATTATTGCAATTGTCGTAGTTGCATGGATGTTTTTACAGAAATCATCTAATGATTCAGAAAATGAAGCAGTTCAGAACAATAATGAAATCATTCGTGATGTGAATGAAGGGAAACAAACAGAAAACGAAAACGATAATGAAACTGAAACAAATGAAAATGATGCGAAAAATGAATCAGACGAAGAAGAAGAAAAAGAAACAGGTTCTTTTGAAGTGGATGAAATAGGAGAAGAAAGCTCCCCTCTATCTACCATGTCATTTACATATAGTGGCGAAAAGGTGGAAGTAGAACTTGAAGTAGAGCAAGATACTTATCTTGAAATAAGAGGTGCATCAGATGAAGTCTATTATGCAGATACTTTAATGGCAGATGCAGATGTTGATACATTTGACGTAACGGATGAAGATAGAGTGTATTTTAATATTGGAAATACTGCTGGTCTAACCGTTTATATTAATGGTGTCGAAATGGAATATCCAGTCGATCGCAATGAGAAAGTACATCAAAAAATTTGGGTGAATTTAGTTAAAAACTAATAAAAGATTGAAGTTTGGATATCATATAAAAATCCTTACTTCAATCTTACTTATTTTATAAAGAGAAAGGCGATAAATATGAATATACCTAATAAAATTACGATTTCACGTATTTGCTTAATCCCGTTTTTTATCCTTATTTTAAGTATTCCTTTTGATTGGGGTGCTTGGGAAATAGGAGAAACAACCTTACCAATCACACATTTTGTTGCAGCGATGATTTTTTTAGTTGCTTCTTTAACAGATTGGTTAGATGGTTATTATGCTAGAAAATATAATTTAGTTACAAATATGGGGAAATTTTTAGATCCATTAGCGGATAAATTACTCGTATCTGCAGCATTTATTTTACTTGTTCAGCTTGGTTTAGCACCAGCATGGATTGTTATTTTAATTATTAGTAGAGAATTTGCGGTTACGGGATTACGTCTAGTTGCATCGGGCGAAGGCATTGTACTTGCTGCGAGCAATATGGGGAAATTAAAAACTGTTTCACAAATTTTAGCTATCGCATTATTATTACTACATAATTATCCATTTTCATATATCGGTATCCCAGTAGATATCATTGTATTATATATTGCATTTATTTTAACAACTTGGTCTGGAATTGATTATTTTGTTAAAAATTGGCACGTGATGAGGGATTCTAAATGACAAGGCAATTAAACACTGAAATTATTGCAGTCGGTACAGAATTATTACTTGGTCAGATTGCAAATACAAACGCACAATGGCTGTCAGGTGAACTAGCTGGTAATGGGATTAATACGTATTATCATACAGTTGTTGGCGATAATATGGACCGTTTAACAGCTGTATTTGAGCGAGCACAACAAAGATCGAATGTTGTGCTCGTTACTGGTGGATTAGGACCGACACAAGATGATCTTTCACGAGAAGCGTTTCAACAGTTAACGGATTTACGTATAGTGGAAGAAAAAGACTCTTTACAAAAGATCATGGACTTTTATCGTGATCAAGGAACGGAAATGACCCCAAATAACCGACGGCAAGCTAGGGTTTTTGAAGGGTCAAAAGTATTACCAAATAAAGTAGGAATGGCACCAGGAAATTTAGTTGTGTATAAAGATGTAATATGGATATTTATGCCTGGTGTACCAAAAGAAATGAAACAAATATTTTCAGATGAGGTCATTCCATATTTAAAATCCATTAATGGTGAAATGGTCATTGAATCAAAAGTATTGAATTTTACTGGCATTGGTGAGTCAGTATTAGAACATACTTTAGAAGAATTAATTCGAACACAACATAATCCAACTATTGCCCCTTTAGCCGTGAAAGGAAAAATTACCGTTCGCGTTAGTGCGAAAGCGGAAACAAAAGAAAAGGCTCTTTCCATGATTGAGAAAACAAAAAAGGAAATTCTATCGCATATAGGCCGTTTTTATTTTGGCGAAGGTAGTATGACATTAGAAGAAAAAGTATTTGAGTTATTAAAAGAACGGAAAATGTCGATTGCAAGTGCTGAAAGTTTAACAGCGGGCTTATTTACAAGTAATATCGTCGATAACTCTGGTGCGTCTGCTATTTTAAAAGGTGGGGTCGTTTGTTATGATCCAGCAGTCAAGCGTCAAGTTTTACAAGTAGCAGATGAAACAATTCGTATACATGGAACTGTGAGTGAACAATGTGCAAAAGAATTAGCGGAAAATGTTCGCGATATCTTAGGAAGTGCTATTGGAATTAGTTTTACAGGTGTAGCAGGACCGAATGAGATAGAAGGTAAAAAAGCGGGAACAGTTTATATTGGTATTGCAACAGAAGAAGGAACGAAAGTAAGTAAATTTGTTTTTGCAGGAGACCGTAAACAGGTGAGAGAACGTGCGGTATTAAAAGGATATGAATTATTATTTACATTTTTAAAATAGTTTTTTACACCATGAATGACGGACAAAACTACCGTTTTGGACAATATGAGGTATGAAAAATGAACTTTTTCATATAGAAGGACGAACAAAACATAAGAACATGTATTCGCATATTGTTTGTGTATTTTATATAAACGATGTATGATAGAAAGCAGATAGTTCAAAATTGGGAGGTAACGCCAGTGAGTGATAAACAAAAAGCATTAGATGAAGCATTAAGAAAAATAGAGAAACAATTTGGAAAAGGATCGATTATGAAGCTTGGAGAAGAAGCGGAACGTAAAATCGACACGATTTCAAGCGGATCTTTAGCGTTGGATGTTGCATTAGGAATTGGTGGATATCCGAAAGGGCGTATTATTGAAATCTATGGACCAGAATCATCCGGTAAAACAACTGTAGCATTACATGCTATTGCAGAGGCACAGAAAAAAGGTGGGCAAGCAGCTTTTATCGATGCTGAGCATGCTTTAGACCCGAATTACGCAAGAGCTTTAGGAGTTAATATTGATGAATTATTATTATCTCAACCAGATACAGGTGAACAAGCATTAGAAATTGCAGAAGCATTAGTACGAAGTGGTGCGATTGATATTTTAGTAGTAGACTCTGTTGCAGCTTTAGTACCGAGTGCAGAGATTGAAGGGGAAATGGGAGATGCGCATGTTGGTTTACAAGCTCGTCTTATGTCCCAAGCCTTAAGAAAATTATCCGGTGCAATTAATAAGTCTAAAACAATAGCTATTTTTATTAACCAAATTCGTGAAAAAGTCGGTGTGATGTTCGGAAATCCGGAAACAACGCCAGGTGGCCGCGCGTTAAAATTCTATTCATCTGTTCGTCTTGAAGTACGTCGTGCTGAAACATTAAAACAGGGAACAGATATGATTGGAAATAGAACTCGTATCAAAGTAGTGAAAAATAAAGTAGCTCCTCCATTCAAACAAGCAATGGTTGATATTATGTATGGAGAAGGGATTTCTATTGAAGGTGAAATATTAGATATAGGTTCTGAATTGGAAATTGTGGAAAAGAGTGGAGCATGGTACTCTTATCAAGGAGAACGCCTAGGACAAGGTCGAGAAAACTCTAAACTGTTTTTAATAGAAAATGAGGCGATTCGCGATGAAATTCATCAAGCGATTCGTGATCATTATGAATTAGATAAAGCTGCTGAAAAAGCGCCAGAAGAAGAATCAATGGATGAATTAATCGAAGAAGAAGATTTATTATAATTTATTAGAAATGTAAATAGAGGTTCTACAATATATGGTGTTGGTGGAAAAAATCCACTGGCACCTTTTTTATGCATTAAATAAAAAACAGGTAGCATTAAAGGCTTGAGGACGAAATGAAAGCAATCTGTCCGTTTGTTGTTTAATTTCAACTATCGATGAACAATTTGTGACAAAGGTCTGATTTTATTAAAGTGAAAATGTACTACATGGATTGTATTTTCAAACGAAATTATGTGAAAAACAAATAAAATAAAGGCTTTTCATTGACATTGGTAATTAGTACATTTAAAATTAAACTGTATAATTAATTTTATACATTATACAAATTTATTCGCTATTGATTAAAGGTTTTTATGCCGACAATAAAGAATTGTACAATTTTATAGCAATAGGAGGTGAAGAACGTGGACAATCCTATACTCATCTCCGTTTTGCTTGCATTAGTCCTAATCGTCGGTATTGTTGTTGGTTATCTTGTTCGGAAATCAATTGGAGAAGCAAAGATTTCAAGTGCTGAAAACTTAGCCAAACAAATTGTTGAAGAAGCACATCGAAATGCAGATGCAGCTAAAAAAGAAGCACTTTTAGAGGCAAAAGAAGAAAACCATGCATTTCGTCAACAAGTGGAAGAAGAATTACGTGAACGACGTACAGAAGTACAGAAACAAGAAGATCGCTTAATTCAAAAAGAAGAAATTCTGGACAAAAAAAGCATTACAATTGATAATCGTGAACTCTCATTAGAAAAAAGAGAACAAAATATAGCAGAACAACAACAACAGATTGAAGAAATGAGAAGCAAAGTAGATGCATTACTTGAAAAGCAACATACGGAGCTTGAACGCATTTCTGGCTTAACAAGTGAACAAGCGAAACAAATTATCTTGAATCGTGTAGAAACAGAATTGAACCAAGAGACTGCGGTTATGATCAAAGAAGCAGAGAATCGTGCGAAAGAGGAATCGGATAAAAAGGCGAAAAATATTTTATCTCTTGCTTTACAACGACTTGCTGCAGATCATGTTGCAGAAACGACTGTGTCTGTCATCAATTTACCTAATGATGAAATGAAAGGTCGTATAATTGGGCGAGAAGGGCGAAACATTCGTACGCTTGAAACGTTAACAGGAATTGATTTAATCATTGATGATACACCAGAAGCTGTAATTTTATCAGGTTTTGATCCAATTAGACGAGAAATTGCACGAATTGCTTTAGAAAAATTAGTGCAAGATGGTCGAATTCATCCAGCTCGTATTGAAGAAATGGTCGACAAAGCGAGACGAGAAGTTGACGATCATATTCGTGAAATTGGAGAGGAAGTTACATTTGAAGTTGGTGTACATGGATTACATCCTGACCTCATAAAAATATTAGGTCGCTTAAAGTATCGAACAAGTTATGGTCAGAATGTGTTAAAGCATTCGATGGAAGTTGCGCATCTATCAGGACTGCTTGCAGCTGAATTAGGAGAAGATGAAGTACTTGCAAGAAGAGCAGGTTTACTTCATGATATTGGAAAAGCGATAGATCATGAAGTAGAAGGTAGTCACGTTGAGATCGGTAAAGAATTAGCAATGAAATACAAAGAGCATCCGGTTGTTGTGAATGCTATTGCATCACACCATGGGGATGAAGAAGCAACATCAATCATTTCTGTACTAGTTGCTGCCGCAGATGCATTATCTGCTGCAAGACCAGGAGCGAGAAGTGAAACACTTGAAAACTACATTAAACGTTTAGAGAAATTAGAAGATATTTCTGATTCGTTTACAGGTGTTGAAAAATCATACGCTATTCAAGCTGGTAGGGAAGTACGCATTATGGTTAAACCAGATGAAGTTGATGATGCAACGGCAACGCATATGGCAAGAGAAATTCGTAAGCGAATTGAAAGTGAATTAGAATATCCTGGACATATTAAAGTAACCGTTATTCGTGAAACGAGATCTGTGGAGTATGCTAAGTAATTGCCAAAAATGAATTCAATATGACTCATAATAAAAAAGCGGTTTTTACCGCTTTTTTTTGTTACATAGGAAAGAATGCAATGAGATGATATAATAAATGTATATAAAGTATATAGTAAGGAATGGTAAGTGTGAAAATTTTATTTATTGGAGATGTGGTAGGTTCTCCAGGTAGAAAAATGGTGCAAGAGTATGTACCAAAATTAAAAGAAGTATATAAACCACAAATAACAATTGTAAATGGTGAAAATGCTGCAAGTGGAAAAGGAATTACGGAAAAAATTTATAAACAATTTATGCAATTAGGTATTCAAGTTGTCACAATGGGGAATCATACATGGAACAAGCGCGAAATTGTGGACTTCATCGAGGATGCACCAAATTTAATCCGCCCAGCAAACTTTCCACCAACAAATCCTGGTAAAGGTATCTCCTATGTACAATATAATGATGTAATAGTTGCTGTCATCAATTTACAAGGAAGAACATTTTTAGATCCTATTGATGATCCATTCACAAAAGCAGATGAACTAATTAAAGAAGCAAAAGAAAAAACGAATATTATTTTCATTGATTTCCACGCGGAAGCTACGAGTGAAAAACAGGCATTTGGATGGTATGTCGACGGGCGAGTAAGTGCCGTTATTGGAACACATACACATACACAAACGGCTGATAATCGTATTTTACATGGTGGGACTGCATATATAACGGATGCAGGAATGACGGGTCCATATGATAGTGTTTTAGGGGTTGAAAAAGAGACAATTATTCGACGATTTACATCGAATATGCCAGCGAGATTTGAAGTGGATACGAAAGGTCGTGCTCAATTAAATGGTTGCCTCCTTACAATTGATGAGAAAACTGGTAAGGCAACAAAAATCGAACGAATTATGATCAATGATGATCACCCGTTTATGACCTTATAATATAAGAAAAATATAATTGAGTTTTTCATAAATTATGGAAGAATGGTTGTAATTTGCTGTAAATCGTGCATAATTAAAGTAATAAGGTATCATTTCTTAGAATATAGTATTAGTGAATCTATATTAGTTAATGAAGGGGGTACTTAGTAATGGATGTATTAAAAGTTTCAGCAAAATCGAATCCAAACTCAGTCGCAGGTGCATTAGCAAATGTTTTAAGGGAAAATGGCAGTGCAGAATTACAAGCAATTGGTGCAGGCGCATTAAATCAAGCGATTAAAGCTGTTGCAATTGCAAGAGGGTTTGTAGCACCTAGTGGAATTGATTTAATTTGTGTTCCAGCTTTTACAGATATTTTAATCGAAAATGAAGAACGAACAGCAATTAAATTGATTGTAGAACCTCGTTAATAAAGGAATGGAAAGTCGGAATAACCTTAACAGTCACCTTTTCTGTTAAGGTTATTTTTCATGTACTTGGAATAAAAATATGACAGAATCATTAACAATGTACAAAATATATACGGTTTTATTGTGTAATACGAAGAAAAAATATATACTATAATGATGAATGCAATTATGTATGAATATACATATGGAAGGAGATAAAGCATGAACGAAGAACAGCGAAAAGAGCAAGCGCAAATTAAACAAGAAGATATATCCGTGGACAGAAAATCCAGACAGGATAAACCATTGTCGGAAAAAACGACGGAAGATTTTGCGCATTATTTCCAATCGACTTATCAACCACCAGATATTAAAAAAGCACGTAAACGTGGACGAGATAAAGTAGAAGTACATTATGATTTTGAAATCACAGAAGATATGCGCTCCATTGGAGAAGGTCGTAAGTTTTTAATTCAAACATATGGTTGTCAGATGAATGAACATGATACAGAAGTGATGGCAGGGATTTTGACAGATATGGGATATACAGCGACAACAACGACAGAAGATGCAGATATCGTTTTATTAAATACATGTGCCATTAGAGAAAATGCTGAAAACCGTGTTTTTGGTGAAATTGGGCATTTAAAAAGTTTAAAAGTTGAAAGACCAGATTTAATTGTTGGTGTTTGTGGATGTATGTCCCAACAGGAATCTGTTGTCAATCGTATTATGCAAAAACACCAGCATGTCGATTTAATTTTTGGTACACATAATATTCATCGCTTACCGAACCTAATTAAAGAAGCGATGTTTAGTAAGGCACAAGTAGTAGAAGTGTGGTCAAAGGAAGGAGATATTATAGAAAATCTTCCGAAGGCACGTACAGGCAAAATTAAAGCTTGGGTTAATATTATGTATGGCTGTGATAAATTCTGTACGTATTGTATCGTACCGATGACACGTGGAAAAGAACGTAGTCGTCGACCAGAAGATATTATTCAAGAAGTACGTCATTTAGCCGCACAAGGCTATCAGGAAATTACATTACTAGGTCAAAACGTAAATGCTTATGGAAAAGATTTTGAAGATATCGATTATACGTTTGCAAATTTAATGGATGATATGAGAAAAATTGATATTCCACGCGTTCGTTTTACAACGTCACATCCACGAGATTTCGATGATGCATTAATCGATGTACTAGCAAAGGGTGGTAACTTATTAGACCATATTCATTTGCCAGTACAATCTGGAAGTAGTCATATTTTACGAAAAATGAATCGTAAATACACACGGGAAGAATATTTGGAACTCGTACGTAAAATAAAAAAAGCAATTCCAAACGTCACGTTAACGACAGATATTATTGTTGGATTCCCGAATGAAACAGATGAACAATTCGAAGAAACGATGACCTTAATGGAAGAGGTTGGTTTTGAAGCGGCATATACATTTATTTATTCTCCTCGTGAAGGAACACCAGCTGCCGTACAAAAAGACGATGTTCCAATGGAAGTGAAAAAAGAGCGTCTACAACGCTTAAATAAATTAGTAAATGACCAATCTGCAAAATCAATGGAAACGTATAAAGGTAAAATCGTGAAAGTACTAGTGGAAGGTACGAGTAAAAAAGATGATACTGTTTTAGCGGGGTATACGGAGAAAAACAAAGTAGTAAACTTTAAAGGACCAAAATCAATTATCGGTAAAATTGTCGATGTAAAAATTACAGAAACGAGAACATGGTCGTTAAACGGAGAGTTAGTAGAACAATCAGTTGAGGTGAGTGGATAATGACATTGTATACACGTAAAGAGGTAATGGATGAAGCAAAAAAATTAGCTGAAATGTTAGCAAATACAGAAGAAATTGAGCGTTTCAAAGAGTTAGAAGCAAAAGTGAATCAAAATGATAAAATTCAACGTTTAGTAAAGAAAATTACGACATTACAAAAGCAAGCAGTAAATTTACAAGCATATGATAAAAAAGCTGCATTAGAAAAAGTAGAAGAGGCAATTAATGAAGCACAAAATGAATTAGATAGTATTCCTGTTGTGCAAGACTTCCAAGAAATTCAAATGGTAGTAAACGATGTATTACAATTAGTTTCTAGCACGATTGCACGTGAAGTGACAAATCACGTTATTAAAGATACTGGCGGAAATTTATTAAGTGGTGAAACAGGAACGAAAGTAGCTAATAAAGAAGATGCTTGTTGTAGTAGCAACGAATAAGTATAGCTCAACCATATATGGTGTTAGTGGAAAAAATCCACTGGCACCTTTTTTATGCATAAAAATAGAAAACTAATGAAATGCCCTTCAGAATAAAAATTGACAGAATACCAACCATATTTGACAAAGCGCTATACATAGTAAGCCCGAACTAAGAAAATTTAAAAGTAGAGACGACAAATAACCGTGAATCTTCGATTTTTTAGACAGATTTACGGTTATTTTATATTTTTGCACATGTTGCTTGGATTGTTTTCGACCAAGGCATGTACTGATTTAATATTTCTGGTGTTTGATGGATATTGAGATTGGGAAGTTCCGTTAGTAATTTCACCAAATATTGATAGAAATCTATACCATTGGCTTTTGCTGTTTCTGCCATGCTCAAACATATTGCATTGGCCTCGGCACCAGCTTCGCTAACGGAGTGCATCCAATTTTTTCTACCGATCACACTAGGTCGTATCGCATTTTCGGCTGGATTATTATCCATTTCAATGCGTCCGTCGTAGAGAAAGGCACGTAGTCCATCTGCCAATTTTAGTGTATATGTAGCTGCTTTCCCAATCGCATTATTTCCGTAAAATGGAGACTCTTCTATCCATTGAAAGAATGCCTCGACGATTGGCTTCGAATGTTTCTGACGTCTTTTTCTTCGTTTACTCGGGGATAAATGTTTAAATTCCCTTTCTAAGCGATAAAGTTCATCACAAAAGTTCACGCCAATCATGCCGTTTTTACTGTTTGCTTTCAACCAATACCGTCGAACATGCGCCCAACAATTTGCGAAAGAAACATCTGCGATTTTATCGTATGCGGAATAGCCGTCACAGATAATTGTACCCCTAAAGTTGTTTATAAACCCTTCCAAAACGGATCGGGCACGTGATAACGCACTTTGAAAAAGAACGATAACTGGTCCCTGGCTAAGAACGCTACGATACACCCAGTTATAGGCGTTGGAATTTCCTCGTTTACCATCGGAACGATGAATAATTTTCCCGTATGTCTCATCCACGTGAAGAATGGATTTTTTTATCATCATTTCCTTCATTCGCTGGTACACAGGAAACAACCAATCCTCAGCCGTCCTTATCACCCAGTTCGACAAGTTTTTATCGTTCGTAAATAGACCACAACGCTCCCATTCTTTTACCTGACGGTAAAGGGGAAGGTACTGGGTAAATTTATCATAGATCACTTTTGCTAGAACACTAGGACTTGTCAGGCTACGCTGGATAGGGGCTAATGGTGCTTGGCCCCTTTTAATCTGTGCAACTTGAAAGGAATCCCTTTTACAATTTTTACATTCATAGGCGTGTTCTACATGTTGAATTTTCTTTATAGTTGCCGGAATAAACATAGCTTCTTCTCGAACAATCGTGCTACCCATTTCAATCATGGCTTGTTGGCAACAATCGCACGTTGTATCTTCTGGATGATGATGGATAATTTCTGTTTCAAGATGATCAGCTAGAAAATCATTGCGTTTTCTATTTTTTGCTTTACGTTCAACAGTGTACACGATCTTCTGTTGGCTTTGTTCTTCTGTGTGCTCAGAACTGTTAAAAGAATCGTCATCATCCTCATCGAATAAAGACGTTTGCCCATCGGGCAGATTGTATTTCGATTGCTCTGTTTTTGAGCCATATAATAGCTTCGTTAAGTGGCGAACTTGCTCGGTCAAAGCTTCAATCTGTCGATTCGAATGTTTTAATTGTTCCTCTAAAAGTTTGATTAATTTATCATTCTGATTAGGAGAAGATTGAACCATGCAACTTCACCGCCTTTCGTTCATTTTATGATAGCTATAGTATACGCTATTGAACGAAGAATGAATAGTTAAAAAACACCTCTTAAAGATTTTTGTATTGCTTTTGGCTGCTGAATAGCTAACCCCTCAAGCAACCACCTAAGTTCTTGTTGCGACAAATTTCGAACTTCATTTTCATTTTTAGGCCATTGAAGTTTGCCATTATCTAAACGTTTATAAAGCATGGCGAATCCATCACCGTCAAAATATAAACATTTATAACGATCTTTGCTCCAACCAGAGAATAAGAAAATGGAATCTCCATATGGATCTAGTTTGAAATTATCTTGAACGAGCGTAGCTAGTCCGTCAATACCTTTTCTCATATCAGTTTTACCACAAACGATATAAATGTTTTTGACGTCTGTATAATCTTGCCTCATCCATTTTTCAACTCCCTTATCACGGTTTGAATGATGTGCTCATCCACACCGTTAAAGAAGGAAAGTTCAAGGTCTCCTGATTTCATCGTGCAAACAGGAGTTTCCGAGGAAGCAGGCGGGGTCGTTAACGTAGATTCTTTCTTTTCAGGATGGAGTGTTACGGGGACGATGATCAGTTCTTCATGCGACATAGAAAAGCACCTCCTTCTATTGATATTTCTATCTTAGCAGGAGATGCTTCGGTAGGATATGCGTTGTTTGATTACGGGCTTACTATACATATTCTTTCTTCTGAAATAAATTAAAATATAAAACGCCTCTTACGAAAGAAAATTGTATAGACGAATGCACTAAATAAATATTCGTGCATAAAATGACAATGACAAAAGAGGAGGTATACAATCCGATGAGTTTTTATGATCATGATTATCGCGAGATTATAACGAAAGCTGTTTGTAGTAGAGGAAAAAAGAAGGCAACATTGTCTCATGTACTTACCCCTACATTTACGCCGTCTACTATATTAGGGTGTTGGATTATTAACCATACGTATGAAGCTAAGAGTAAATCAAATAAAATAGTAGAGATTACAGGATCGTACGATATCCATGTATGGTATGCATATAATGACCATATGAAAACAACCGTAATTTCTGAAAATGTGCCTTATTGTATCGATGTAAATTTATCGAAAGAAGATGAACATTGTTTAGAAAATAGTTGTCGTGATATTTTGGCTAAAGTAGAAAAACAACCAACTTGTTTACAATGTAAAATAAATGAGGACAAAAATATTGCTGTTGATGTAGCACTATCTTTTATGGTAAATGTTATAGGGGAAATGAAAGTACATGTAAAGGTAGAACCGGTAAAGCAACAAAAAGACGATCATGTGCGTGATTATCGGGGGAAACAAACATATGATGCGTTTCAGGAACGTCCATCACAATCTCCATTTAAATAATTTTAAAACACCAAGGAAGGACAAAAAACTGGTTGCTTCCTTGGTGTTGATTTATAGACGATGTTGTTCATATACTAATTGTTTAGTGATAGATTGAAGTTGTTTATATATATTAGGTGATAATTTTTCACTTGTAAATGCAGCGATATTTTTATTTAGTTGCTCCATTGAACTAGCACCAAAAACAGCCGAACGTACGACATCTTGTTGTAAGACGTATTGAAGGGCTATAGTTGCTATATTACTTTCATAGAGGGATGAAATAGATGCAAGGATCTCTTTCAGTTGTTCATAAGAGTAGCTTAAATATCCTTCATTTGCTTTTTTCGCTATTTGTTTCATTGCTTGATCCGATAATATTCCTTTTGCGAACGGTCCTCTTGCTAAAACATGAATATCTTTTTCTGCTATTTTTGCAAATAGTTCCTCTGGACGACGATCTAATATATTATATTGCATCATAATTGCATCGATATTTGAACGATGTACATACGCATCTATCACATTCGGTCGAATAGAAGAAATGCCATAGGAACGGATTTTCCCTTTTTCTTTTAAACGTTCAAATGTTTCTATAATATCATCTATCGGGTCTTCGATTGTACCGCCATGTAATAAATATAAATCAAGATAATCAGTCTGTAGTCTTTTTAAACTTGCATCAATTGCTTGATGGATATAGGTGGGGGATGGATCCCAAAACCACTCTTTTTTTTCTTTGTTAAAATGATTGCCAACTTTTGATGTTAAAATGATATCATGACGTTTCTTTTTAATCGTTTCGCCAATAATATGTTCATTTTCCCCAAAATCATATAAATCTGCCGTATCGATATGGTTAATGCCATGATATAATGCTTCATCAATCATATCGCTCGCTTTTTGTTTGTCTTTACCAAGTGACATCCCTCCAAGTGTTAATGGAGTAATATATATATCCGATTGTCCAAGTCTTTGTTTCTTCATGTTTATTCCTCCTCTATTCTAGTATACAATAATTTGTAATGGAAATTTTTAAATATACTTACATGGAGGTAAATATGCTAAAATGAAAGCAGTACATTTTGAGTAAAGAGGGATTTGGATGAAAAAATTTGAAGAAAAGACAATTGCAACGAAGCAAGTTTTTGAGGGGCATATTATTTCATTACAAGTTGATGATGTGTTACTTCCAAATGGTAATAAAGGAAAACGAGAACTTGTAAAACATCCCGGGGCAGTTGCAATCATTGCAGTAACGGATGAGGGGAAAATTATATTTGTAGAACAGTACAGAAAGCCGTTAGAACGTTCCTTAGTTGAAATACCTGCTGGTAAAATAGAAGCGAATGAGGAGCCAATCGTAACAGCTCAACGTGAATTAGAAGAAGAGACAGGATACACAACGGACAAATTACAATATATAACTTCTTTTTATACATCTCCAGGATTTGCAGATGAAATTATTCATATTTATTATACGAATCAACTAAAAGTATTATCAGACAAAGTAGCCGGAGATGATGATGAATTTGTGGAGCTGATTGCTCTAACATTAGAAGAAGCAGAACAATATATGCAAGAGCAAAAAATTCATGATGCAAAAACAGTGTACGCAATACAATATTTAAAAATGATTGGAACGAATGCATAATGTTACAACAATATTTTGTTGACCTACATATCCACATAGGAAGGGATATATATGATCGACCAGTTAAAATTACCGCTTCTAAAAATTTAACATTAACGAATATTTTAGAAGAGGCATCCCGACGAAAAGGGTTGCAAATGATCGGTGTCATAGATTGTCATGCACCAGCAGTTCAAGAAGAATTGCAACAACTTATCGAAGCGAATAAAGCAATTCCATTAAAAAATGGTGGTATACAATTTGAAAATGTGACACTAATCTTAGGTGCAGAATTAGAAATATATGACGAAAATTGTCAAGGTCCCATTCACGTATTATGTTATTTACCAACCATTGATAAAATGCAACAGTTTACAGAATGGCTTCGACCTAAAATGAAGAATATAACATTAAGTTCCCAACGAATATATGTCGATGCAAAAGCATTGCAGTATAAAGTAAAAGAACTGGAAGGCATTTTTATTCCTGCCCATGTATTTACACCGTTTAAAAGTCTATACGGAAAAGGGGTCCATACATCTCTAACCGAAGTGTTTGATCCGGATTTAATCGATGGAATCGAATTAGGATTAAGTGCAGATACTAATATGGCAGATAATATAAGTGAATTACATCGGTATACATTTGTGTCGAATTCAGATAGTCATTCTTTACCAAAAATTGCACGAGAATATCAATTAATTGAAATGAAAGAACCAACATTTAACGAGTTGTTTTTTGCGTTACACGAAGCAGAGGGACGAAGAGTTGTAACGAATTATGGGATGAATCCATTGTTAGGGAAATATTATACGACCGTTTGTCAGCAATGTTTTACACCTGTCACATTTGGATCGATGATATGTGAAAAGTGTCATAGTACCAAAATTATTAATGGTGTGTTTGATCGAATACAAACATTGAAAGACAATGAAGGAAACGTAAATAAGCGTCCAGATTATATGTATCAAGTTCCTTTAGAATATATAAAAGGACTAGGACCGAAAACGATGGAGAAACTATTAGAGAACGGAAAAACAGAAATGCATATTATCCATTATATGCCACAAGAAACGTTAGAAAAATATGTAAAACCTACCATTGCAGCACAAATAATACAATTACGTCACGGCAAACTACAAATTGAAGCTGGTGGTGGAGGAAAATATGGGAAATTAAAATAGTGATTCAATTAAATAAATGAAAAGAAATTAAAACATTCCAGGAAAAACTTTATATTTCAAGAAACTTGTTTGTCATTTTAGATGCATGAATTGGACAACCTCATCATATTGTTTCTATATACGATGAAAAAGATGGAGGCTATGATGAGGTATATGAAAACTATCTTTCGCAACTATATACGGGAAAATAAGTGGATTGTATTGTTTATGTCAATTTTGTTTTTAACTGGTATTGTTTTTGGCGCTATTATCGTGAACAGTATGAGTTTTGTTCAAAAGGAAGATGTCTTCTTCCATTTACAACAATATTTTACATTAGTAAAAGAAAATAACGAAGTTAATCATTGGGAGTTATTGCGACGGAGTTATTTTTTTCATGCGAAATATTTATTTATATTGTTCATTTTAGGTATGACGATTATTGGATTACCCATTATATGGGTACTCTTATTTATGAAAGGCTTAATTGTGGGATTTTCTGTCGGATTTATCGTTCATCAATTAGGGTGGAAAGGTTTAGGACTTGCCACATTGTCGGTTGCACCACAAAATATGATTACAGTGCCTACCTATATAATAGCGAGTACAGTTAGTGTACATTTCGCGATTATTTTATGGAAGAAATTATGGGGAAAAAACAACAGAATGTCTCCGATCCAGTTAGTGCGTATGTATGCTACCGCATTTCTTTTCTTTTTCGCTTTAGCATTTTTAAGTTCAGGAGTAGAAACGTTTATTTCGAATCAACTATTTCAATATTTTTTAAAAATATTTATGACTATTTTATAATTATTTTAACTATATAATGATTATTTTTTGACAGTTGTTTCTCGTGTGCCTATAATGAAAGTGACAGATGGAGGGGTAAATCCATGAAACAACGAATAGAACGAATAAAAAAACAACTACATTCACAAGGGTATAAGCTTACTCCGCAGCGAGAGGCTACATTATTGGTCTTATTAGAGAGAGAAGAAGATCATTTAAGTGCAGAGGAAGTATTTTTGCTTGTGAAGGAAAAAGCACCAGATATTGGTTTAGCTACTGTATATCGTACATTAGAATTATTATCTGAATTAAAAATTGTTGACAAAATTAACTTTGGTGATGGTGTCTCTCGATATGATTTACGTAAAGAGGGAGCAGAACATTTCCATCATCATTTAGTTTGTATGGAATGTGGTTCCGTAGAAGAAATTATGGAAGATTTGTTACATGATGTAGAAAAAATTGTCGAAAGTCAATGGGAATTTCAAGTAAAAGATCACCGATTAACATTCCATGGCATTTGTAAAGTTTGTCAAAATAAAGAAGTAAAAGCAAATTAATTTGCTTTTACTTTTTTTTGTTCATAAATCTTTATAATAGTGTAAAATAGAGGTATATAAACAAAGAATATTGTACACCTTTTTAATAAAGTGAAATTATCTATATACTATGTATGCATAATGATTAATTTGTTTTGCAACTAAATAAACTGTAATGATTGTATAAATGAATCATGAAGAAAGGGTACGATAAGATGTGGAAATGGATTCGATCATTTTTACAAGCAGTAATCGTTTTTATTAGTTGTACAATTTTATTTTATTTTGCTATCCAGTCATTTCATCAGCAATATGAATCATATGTTGATGATCCATTTGAACATGTAAAATGGTTGAAAACATGGCATGAAAAAGTACGGACGATACGATTATTTTAGTCATAGGAGAATGGGAAATGTTACGAAACGAAATAGAAGACTTTTTTCACTATATTCGAATTGAAAGAGGATTAGCTGATAATACGATTCAGTCGTATCGAAGAGATCTCCAACATTATGAACAATTTTTAACAGATACATGTAACCGAACAGCATGGAATAATGTTTCAAGAAATGATATGATGTTATTTCTTAGTTCCTTACGTGAGGATGGGAAATCAGCCGCGACAATTGCACGGATGATTTCAGCGATTAGAGCTTTGCATCAATTCCTAATACGGGAACAAGTCGTGAAGACGGATGAAAGTTTACATATTTCAACACCAAAAAAAGATCGTTTACTTCCGACTGTTTTATCAATGGAAGAAGTAGACCAACTATTACAACTAGAGCAAGATACACCTTTACAAATACGTAATAAAGCGATGCTAGAGTTGATGTACGCAACAGGATTACGTGTATCAGAATTAGTAAATTTACATGTAAGAGATGTTCATCTTGAGATGGGATTTGTCCGTTGTATCGGAAAAGGAAATAAGGAGAGAATTATTCCATTAGGTGATATGGCTAAAGAGGCGTTAGAACAATATGTTGAATTTTCTCGTCCGATACTGACCAAAAAGAATGAGCGAGAAGTGATGCTATTCGTCAATCATCATGGTCGTTCATTATCAAGGCAAGGGTTTTGGAAAATAATAAAAAATGTTGCGAAAGAGGTAGGGTTAACGAAAGAAATTACCCCACATATGTTACGCCATTCCTTTGCGACTCATTTACTTGAGAATGGTGCAGATTTACGTTCCGTTCAGGAAATGCTCGGTCATGCGGACATTTCAACGACACAAATTTATACACATATTTCTAAAACGAGATTAAAAGATATGTACGAGCAATTTCACCCTCGAGCATAAAGGAAAGGAAAGATAGAAAATGAACAAATTTAAAAGAGTATTTTTAGTCGTATTAGATTCAGTAGGTATAGGAGAAGCACCTGATGCGGATAAATATAATGATGTAGGTGCTAATACGTTAGGAAATATTGCCAAACATATGGATGGATTGCATGTACCTAATTTACAAGCTTTAGGATTAGGAAATATTGCACCAATAGACGGAGTAGCAGCAGTTTCGTCCCCAAAAGCATATTATACAAAAATGGAAGAGGCTTCCGCAGGTAAAGATACGATGACAGGACATTGGGAAATAGCGGGTTTACGTATTGATCAACCGTTTCAAACGTTCCCTAAAGGGTTCCCTGCTTCACTGATTGAAGAAATTGAAGCACGAACAGGAAGAAAAGTGATCGGAAATAAACCAGCATCTGGAACAGCAATTATCGATGAATTAGGTCCGGAACATATAGAGACAGGGGCAATCATTGTGTATACATCGGCTGATTCTGTTTTACAAATTGCCGCACATGAATCTGTTGTTCCATTAGAAGAATTATATAAAATTTGTGAAATTTGTCGGGAATTAACATTAAAAGAAGAATATTTAGTAGGTCGTGTCATTGCGCGCCCATTTGTGGGAGAAGTTGGGAACTTCACGAGAACTTCTAATCGTCATGATTATGCTCTGAAACCTTTTGGTAAAACAGTATTAGATAGTTTAAAAGAGAATGGCCTTGATGTCATTTCATTGGGAAAAATTGCCGACATTTTCGACGGAGAAGGGATTACAAAAGCAATTCGTACGGTTGATAATGATGATGGAATGGTAAAATTAGTGGAATCTATAAAAGAGGATTTTCACGGTTTATGTTTTTTAAATTTAGTAGATTTCGATGCACAATATGGTCATAGAAGAAATCCTGAAGGCTATGCTCAAGCATTGGAAACATTTGATCAACAGTTAAAAGAAGTTTTACCTTTATTAAAAGATGATGACTTGCTTATTTTAACTGCGGATCACGGCAATGATCCGACACATCATGGGACAGACCATACGAGAGAATATGTACCCATTTTGATGTATCATAACCAAATAGACATAGGGAAGGCACTACCAATCCGTGATACGTTTTCTGATGTCGCAGCAACCATTGCAGAAAATTTTGCAGTAGAAGCTCCAGCATATGGAAAAAGTTTTTTAAACGAATTGAAATAAGAGAAGGTGAGATACATTGCGAATGTATGACATTATTGAAAAAAAGCGTGATGGACATGTGTTAACGACTGAAGAAATTAACTTTGTCATTGAACAATATGTTGCAAATCATATACCAGATTATCAAGTTAGTGCATTGTTAATGGCAATTTATTTTCAAGGGATGACAATTGAAGAAAGTGCAGCACTTACAATGGCAATAGTACATTCGGGAGAAGAGATAGATTTAAGTGGGATTGATGGTGTGAAAGTCGATAAACATTCTACAGGTGGTGTTGGCGATACAACGACATTGGTATTAGCTCCACTTGTTGCATCTTTAGGTGTTCCAGTTGCAAAAATGAGTGGTCGTGGATTAGGTCATACGGGTGGAACGATTGATAAATTAGAAGCTATTAAAGGATTTCATGTGGAAATAACGAATGAGCAATTTATTGAATTAGTGAATAAAAATAAAGTTGCTGTCATCGGACAATCGACTCAATTAGCTCCTGCCGATAAATTATTATATAGTTTGCGCGATGTAACTGCGACAGTAAGTTCGATTCCACTTATTGCAAGTTCCATTATGAGTAAAAAAATTGCCTCTGGGGCGAATGCAATTGTGTTAGATGTAAAAGTTGGGACAGGTGCATTTATGAAAAATTTAGATGATGCACGAAAACTTGCTAAAACAATGGTACAGATCGGAAATGAAGTTGGTAGAAAAACGACAGCCGTCATTTCAAGTATGGAAGAACCATTAGGAAATGCGATTGGAAACGCTATTGAAATTCGAGAAGCAATAGATACTTTACGAGGAGCAGGACCAAAAGATTTAACAGAATTGTCCTTAGAACTTGGTGCGGAAATGGTCGTGTTAGCGAACAGTAGTATGACGAAAGAAGTAGCAAAACAGCAATTAAAAGATCAATTAACAAATGGAAAAGCAATCGAGATGTTTAAAACCTTTATTGAAGCACAAGGCGGAGATGGATCCATCGTGGATAATGTGCAAAACCTACCAATAGCACCATATACGTTTGATATATTAGCAAATGAAGCTGGATATGTGTCTCATATTGTTGCCAACGAAATTGGAGCTGCGGCGATGATGTTAGGTGCAGGTCGAGAAACGAAAGATTCAAAGATTGATTTAGCTGTTGGAGTACAATTGCATAAAAAAGTTGGGGAACATGTCAGAAAAGGGGACGTACTCTGTACATTGTATGCAAATACGGAAAATATAGCGAATGTAAAAGAAAAAGTAAGTGAAAATATCATTATTTCTAATGAGAAACCAAAGAAAGTGCCATTAATTTTTGATATTATTTCCTCATAATTTGTATAAAAATGATCCTTATTGGAAAACCTATCTATATATATTATATATGTGGATAGGTTTTTTTGTCGTGAATCCACTAGTTTTGTCTAAAACAAGGATACTAGTACACGGATGAAGAAAGGATATAGTTAAAGAGGAGGGTTAATATGGCATTACAAAGTTATTTTGTTCAAATGGATGATGTATTAATTATTCGTTTAGATGGAGAATTAGACCATCACGCCACAAAGGAATTGAAACGTAGATGGCAAGAAGCAATAGAAAAGGAGGATATTCAACATATTGTATTAAATTTGGAACATCTCACATTTATGGATAGTTCGGGAATCGGGATTATTTTAGGAAGGTATAAGGAAATTGAAGCCAAAAATGGGGAGATTGTCATTTGTGCTGTTCATCCAAGTGTAGAGAGATTATTAACGATGGCAGGAATATTTAAGATTATTCGTAAAGAAGTGTCAGAAGAAACAGCATTATTATGTTTGGGGGGAGTATGATGAAAAATCAAATGCAAATTACTTTTTTAAGTAAAAGTGAAAATGAGTCTTTTGCAAGGGCAACTGTTGGGGCATTCGTTGCACAAATTGATCCGACTTTAGATGAAGTGACAGAAATTAAAACCGTTATATCTGAAGCCGTGACAAATGCTATTATCCATGGATACGAGAATCGTTCTGATGAATGGATTGTCATTGATTGTTTATTAGAAAATGATGAAATAACGATTAAAATCATCGATGAAGGAATTGGCATTGATAATGTAGAGATTGCGATGGAACCTCTTTTTACTTCGAAAGAACATTTAGATAGATCTGGAATGGGTTTTACCATAATGGAAACATTTATGGACGGTATCCAAGTAGAATCAGAGATAGGCAAAGGAACAACCGTTATATTGAAAAAACAACTAGTGAAAACGACTGTTTTTCAATAAGGTGATAACATGACGCATACGGATTTGCAAGAATATAAAAACAACCGTTTAACGAATGAGGAAGTACGACATTTATTACAAAAAAGTCAAACAGGGGATATGACTGCTCGAGACATATTAGTAGAGAAAAATACGAGACTTGTCTGGTCTGTCGTTCAACGATTTGCTCACAGGCAATATGAATTAGATGATTTATTTCAAATAGGCTGTATTGGTCTTATAAAAGCGATTGATAAGTTTGATTTATCATATGACGTGCGGTTTTCTACGTATGCTGTTCCGATGATTATCGGAGAAATTCAACGTTTTATTCGGGATGATGGCGTGATTAAGGTTAGTCGCTCATTGAAAGAAATGGCTAATAAAATTCGCAAAGAAAAGGAAATGTTAACGAAACAATTAAAGAGAGCACCGACTGTATCAGAAGTTGCGGAAGCCTTAAATATAACGAAAGAAGAAGTTGCGCAGGCTGAAGAAGCGACGAAAAATCCAAAATCAATTTATGAAACCGTTTATGATGGTGGGGGGGATCCGATTTATTTAATGGATCAAATTGCAGATGAAGCAGGAGGAGAAATAGACAAAATAGCATTACAATATGCGATGGAAAAATTAAATAAACGGGAAAAGTTAATCATTTATTTACGATATTTTAAAGATTGGACACAATCTAGTGTTGCTAAGCGACTAAATGTATCACAAGTACAAGTGTCAAGATTAGAGAAAAAAATATTACAAGATATGAAAAAAGATATGACAGAACAAAAATAAATCCTCCACTCGGAATAACACGAAGCGGTGGAATGAAATACGAATGAATCGTTATAGGAACGAATTTATACATGAAAACACGATTAGGACGAGCAGTGAAGGTGTAATCTAACATCATTTTTGTATAAAAGACGATATATGATGGGGTGACTGTGAGAAGTCTAAAATTTAAAGCAATAACATCAGATGTTCGTTAAAACACTGTACGTGTGATAAAGATACGTAAACAGTGTGACACTTCTAAATTACGTGTGCTACATGTCTAAAGCGTAAACAACTTATTCGTCGTATTTCATTCTATCTTTCATTTTTAATTCCGAGTTTTTTCTTTTTTGCATAGAATTAGGTTAGTTGTTCATACTATGCGTATTATCATTTCGAAGGAAGAGGTATATGCAAGAAATTATTTATATTCGTTTACGAAAAAAAATAACAATTCCTGAAGCGAAAGAAAATGTTTCCTTTCAACAGATCGCATCATTTATAGGAAATGAAGAAAAAATTGCACCATTAAAACAAATGACCATCCCTATTTCCTTTCCCTCTAAACATATCACAACATTTATTCTCGATAGTTTTCAATTAGTGGAAAAAATAATGGATTATGACCGGTCATTATTCATTCAATTTATTGGTCCGACGGAAGTATTAATTGAACAAGAAAAACATCCGAAACGCCCGTCTATTTTTCTCCTTACTGGTATTTGGATAACATTATTTGTCGGTGCAGTAATGACAATCATGAATTTTCATTTTGATGTGAACATGCAAGAAGTACATACAAAAATTCATTACTTATTAACAGGGGAAAAAGTGAAACATCCTTATATGATTCAAATTCCATATGCAATAGGGATTGGTGTTGGAATGATGTTATTTTTAAATGAATCATTTTTTCCGAATAAACGAAAAGAACCATCCCCGATTGATATTGAAATGTTTCGATATGAACAAACACGTAAAAGTTATTTAGAAAAACAGGAAGATGATAAGAAAGGCAATCCAACATCGTGATGATACTCGAATGGTTAATAGGCTTTTCAAGCGGTTTATTAATTGGGGCAATTTTTGCTGCTATATTAACGTTGCTTACCATTTTTCCGAGAATCTTCACCTATTTTCCGACGACGAATTTATCGCAAAAATTATCATTTGTTATTTTAATTTCCGTTCTAATCGGGACATGGATGTCGTTTACGGAGGCTTCCATCTCCATGCCATTATTTAGCTCCATTTTAGTCGGCTTCTTTCATGGCATTTTTAATGGCATACTTACATCTGCCTTATTAGAAATCATGAATGTCTTTCCAAAAATGATAAGTACGTTACATATTAAGCAATACTTTATTATATTTTTATATGCTATTTTACTTGGAAAAATGATTGGTGTCATCTTACAAGCAATGTATTTTATCGATTAACTATATTGAAGGAGCATCGAGTGATGAAACAGAAGAAATCCTTGCAAGTCGTCTCAAAAAAGCTAGATGAAAATGCACAATATATGAAAGAGGAAGTTGGGGTCGGCATTTCTTTTGATGTCGATTATCGCGAAATTGTCGTATTACAAAATCGAATGCAACTATACTATATTAACGGCCTTGTTGATGATACGGTGATCGTTCATTTATTAAAAGAATTAGTTAATTTAAATGACCATGAAAATGAAGAAGTGGATATTTTTGAGCTAACAAAAAACAGGCTCGTGAATCAGCAAGTGGAGGTAGAAAATAAACTACAAAATATTACAGATCAATTACTTGCAGGATTAATTATTATATTTATCGATGGTGAAAAAGATGCTTTCATTATTGATGTACGTAATTATGCTGGAAGACAACCAGAAGAGCCTGATACAGAAAGAGTTATTAGGGGAGCAAGAGATGGATTTACCGAAAATATAATCGAAAATTGTAGCCTCATGCGTAGAAGAATTAAAGACCCTCGTTTACGAAATAAAATTGTACAAGTAGGAAAACGTTCTAAAACGGATGTTTGTATTAGTTTTATTGATAATATTGCGAATGATTTCTATATCGAAGAAATTGAAAAATTACTTGATAATATTGATATCGATAATTTAGTTATGGCGGATAAAGCGTTAGTGGAGTTAATGATTGACAAAAAATGGAGCCCATTTCCACTCGTACGGTTTACAGAAAGGCCAGATGTAGCAGCACACCATATTTTATCAGGCTATGTTGTATTAATTGTGGATACATCTCCGAGTGTAATCATTTTACCAACGACATATTTTGATCATTTAGAACATGCGGAAGAGTATCGTCAGACACCAACAGTTGGTACGTTTACGAGATGGATTCGAATTACTGCTGTATTAGCATCTATTTTTTTATTACCTTTATGGTTGTTGTTTGTATTAGATCCGAACTTATTACCTGAGGCTCTATCCTTCATCGGCCCGAAGGAAAAAAGCTCGATACCCGTCTATATCCAAATAATCGTAGCAGATATTGGGGTGGAATTTTTACGAATGGCAGCTGTCCATACACCAACCCCGTTAGCCACTGCATTAGGGCTTATTGCTGCAGTGTTAATTGGAGATATAGCGGTAAAGGTTGGTTTGTTTACTCCAGAAGTCATTTTATATGTAGCCATTAGTACGATTGGGAGTTACGTTACCCCGAGTTATGAATTAAGTGTTGCAAATAAATTTATTAAATTTTGGATTGTTTTGATGACGATTTTATTTAAGACAACTGGATTTGTCCTGGCAAGTACGATTGCTATTTTGTATTTAATTCAATTAAATACATTAAGAACACCATATTTTTGGCCTTTAATTCCATTTCATCCAAGGGGACTTTGGCAATTCATCGTCCGTGTACCAGTTCAGAAAGTTAAGGAACGACCGGTTGTCATCCATCCAAAAGATATCGTTCGACAACGTGTGAAAGATAATTAAACTTTAGTTTTGCACTTGAATATGGTACATTATTTTTATCTTACGAAATGGATGTGGAGGATTGAAGGAAAATGGCCAACCATTCTTATCCAATAAATGAAGCAGGAAATTTAATGATTGGTGGTGTAGACGCGACAGTATTAGCCGAACAATATGGGACACCACTGTATGTATATGACGTTGAAAAAATTCGTCAACAATGTCGCGGATTTGTAGATACATTTAAAGCGTTAGGAGTTCAAGCTCAAGTTGCATATGCGAGTAAAGCTTTCTCGACTATTGCTATTGTGCAAGTCATGAAAGAAGAAGGGTTAAGTTTAGATGTTGTTTCAAGAGGAGAGCTTTATACAGCATTAAAAGCGGGATTTCCTCCAGAAAAAATACATTTTCATGGCAATAATAAAACGGTAGAAGAATTGACGATGGCGATTGATGCAAATATCGGTTGTATTATTGTAGACAATTTTTATGAAATGGAATTGTTGGAACAAATTCTTCAAACTAAAGAGAAAACGATGGATATTTTATTTCGAGTTACACCAGGGATTGAATCGGAAACACATCAATATATTATGACTGGAAATGAAGATTCAAAATTTGGCTTCAATTTACAAAATAATCAAATAAATGAAGCGTATGAATTGGTGAAACAATATAAACATATCCATTTAAAAGGTATTCATAGCCATATCGGTTCACAAATATTTAATACGAAAAGTTTTACATTAGCAATAGATATGTTATTTGAGTTACTACAGCAATGGTATGAACAAGATCAGTTCATTCCAGAAGTATTAAATGTTGGTGGAGGGTTTGGGATTCGATATACAGAAGATGATGAACCATTGCCATTAAATCAGTATGTGAAAGCTATTGTGACCACTATTCAGTCACATGTAGAAGAGATGCAAATTCCGATGCCGGAAATTTGGATTGAACCAGGTCGCTCCATCGTTGGAGAAGCAGGAACGACCCTATACACTGTTGGTTCGATGAAAAACATTCCAAATGTCCGTAAATACATCTCTGTTGATGGTGGGATGGCAGATAATATTCGTCCAGCATTATATGAGGCGAAATATGATGGGATTCTTGCAAATAAAGCGACAGAAAAAGGTCAAGAAACCGTTTCAGTTGCGGGTAAATGTTGTGAGTCAGGAGATATGTTAATTTGGGATATCGAGTTACCAAAAGTAGAACATAAAGATATATTAGCGATATTTTCCACTGGTGCATACGGTTATTCGATGGCAAGCAATTATAACCGATTTGAAAAACCGGCCATCGTATTTGTAGAAAATGGACAAGCACAATTAGTGGTGAAAAGAGAGAGTTTAGACGATCTAATTGATCATGATTTACCATATGTATCTAGCGTTTCGACTGGAACATAATAGATAACTAGTGTAAAATATACAATGAACTTTATGAAAAAGGGAGAATAAAAGCATGAAAACAGGATATATTTTATTAGAAGATGGAAACAAAATTGAATTTAATTTATTTGAAGAAGAGGCTCCAGGAACAGTTGAAAACTTTGTTACCCTTGCGAATGATAATTTTTATGATGGTTTAACTTTTCACCGTGTGATCCCTGGTTTTGTTAGCCAAGGTGGCTGCCCAAATGGGAATGGTACAGGTGGTCCAGGATATACTATTAAATGTGAAACAGAAGGAAATCCACATAAACATGTAGAAGGTGCTTTATCCATGGCACATGCTGGTCGTGATACAGGTGGATCACAATTTTTCATCGTACATGAACCACAACCACATTTAGATGGGGTACACACCGTATTTGGTCAAGTTACTTCAGGCATCGAGTTTGCAAAAAACATGCAAAATGGAGATGTAATGCAAAAAATCGTTATTAACGATTAAGGTCAACATATGATATACGTTCTATACTTTATTTTTTTAATATTTTTTGTTGCACCATTTAGTTTGCTCATTCATGAACTTGGGCATATGTTTGGTGCGGTAAGGATGAAGGCGACAAAAATACAGTTATCAATTGGAACAGGGAAAAAACTTTATGAAAAAGATGAAGCCCAATTCCATATAATTATTCGTCGGTTATTTTTATTCCATTATGCAACAGCGACCGTTAGAGACCAACCTTTTACATCGAAAGAAAAAGTAGTTATAACACTGATGGGTCCTGTCTTTAATGGAATTGTCGCATTTATTTTCTTTATCATTGATCTGTTTTTTTATGAACATTTAGGTATTCAATTATGTATGTTATTTAATTTCTGGTTATTTTTTGTCAATTTAATTCCATTTAAAATTGGACAGAAACAATCAGATGGATATACGATATATAGATTATTTTTTTAACATCATGGTTGGGTTGAAAGTAGAACATATTAAACATAATGTGTATAATATAATCTAAATAAAAATGTTACACATAACATGGAAAGTTGATGAGGGGTTTTTGAATGTTAATTCGTTATAAACAAAACCAAGAAAAAATTGCAATGGGTTTGCTTTCCTTTATGCCGATTGAAAAAGATGATGTTCGTATGTTACAGCAAACGATGCGTAACTATATGGAACATGAAAATTGGCATTTGTATTTATGGAAAGAAGAAGATGATATTGTAGGTGCGATTGGTTTTAAAATAGAGGATGAATTAAGTGTTGTCGTTCAACATATATCAGTAAATCCATCATATAGAAATATGGGCATTGGCCGAAAAATGATTGAAGCGGTAAAAGAAATGTACGGGGAAAAATACGACATTTGTTCGAATGAACTAACGAATGATTTTTTCCATAAATGTACAGATACAGAAGAGGAAGAAGAATAAAAGAAAGGCTAAGATGGATAACGATTTTTTTCGTTATCATCTTAGCCTTTTTTACAAAAACTATTTATATTTGTTTTATAACCAAGCTGCACCAACGATAACGAGTAAGATGAATAACACTAAAATAAGTGCATATCCACCACCGAATCTACGATATCCACCTTCATATGAATGACCCACGAATGATCTCTCCTTTTCACTGAATTTTATTTTCAATAATAACGTATGTATGATGGTGTAAAGGTGTATAGGCAAATGTGTGTTTTCATATTATAATAGAATATGAATGAACGATTGAAGGAGTTTATAATGAATCGAACATATGAGGTAAAATTACCGGAATTTGAAGGACCATTAGATTTATTGTTGCATTTAATTAATGAATTAGAAATTGATATTTATGATATACCTGTAGCAGAAATTACCGATCAGTATTTACAATATATTCATACAATGCAAACAATCGAATTAAATATCGCGAGTGAATATTTAGTAATGGCTGCCACACTCATTGAGATGAAAAGTGCGATGCTACTTCCAAAACATGAACCTGAATATGAGGATACATATGAAGAAGATCCACGTGAACAATTGATGCTACGACTAATCGAATATCGAAAATTTAAAGAAGCAGCAAACCATCTTCAAGAACAGGAGCTTCAAGAAAATGAAATATATACGAGGCCACCATTCTCCTTTTCAGATGAGGTTTTAGATAAAGTAGAAAATTATGTAGATGTTTCTCTCTTCGATATGATTGGAGCACTACAAAAGGTGTTTAAAAGAAAAAAATTACGAGCACCACTTGATACAACGATTAATCGAGTAGAAATTTCTGTAGAAGAGAGAATGATGGAAATAGAAGCTATCTTACAGAAGGGGAAAGAACCTGTTTTATTTGATGATTTATTTTCGATTCCAAGTAAGCAACATATCGTATCGACATTTCTTGCCATTTTACAATTATTAAAAAACGGTAAAATACATTGTACACAAACAGCCCATTTTCAGCCAATTTATGTACATAAAATGGAGGAATAAATTTTGACATTAAAAATGAAAGGTATTATAGAAGGATTACTTTTTGCTAGTGGTGATGAAGGGATGACGGTTCAACAACTTGCAAAAATTACACAAATGTCTAAAGAGGTAGTCCTTCATATCATCGAAGAATTAATGTATGATTATGAGCATGAACAAAGAGGTATTACCATCATGCAATCAAATAACGTCTATCATCTGACAACGAAGCCAGAACATAATGATTATTATAAAAAAATGTTACAAAACCCACGAAAATCTAGAATGTCACAAGCTGTTTTAGAAACGTTAGCAATCATTGCGTATAAACAACCAATTACAAAAATCGAAATGGAAGAAATTCGTGGTGTGAATAGTGACTATGCTGTGCAAACTTTACTTGCAAGATCATTTATTGAAGAAGTTGGGCGAAAAGATTCCATAGGCCGTCCGAAAATGTATGGAACGACGAAAGAATTTTTAACATATTTTGGTCTTTCTACATTAGATGCTTTACCACCATTACCAGAAAACATTGATGAACAATTACTCGATGAAGAGAAAAATTTGTTTTTTGATTCATTAAAGGAAGAGCCATTTTAAAGATACATTCATATAAGCAATATGTGCGCATAATATATAGTATTCCAGATGGAAGCAGGAGGACTATATGTGATGCGCATTTTTTTATTTGTATCGATTTTTATCGTTATTTTTTTATTTCCGACTAGTGGACTAGCAACGAATGAGACATTTACTTTATCTGCCGAACATGCAATTGTCATGGAGAGTGAATCTGGGAAAGTTTTATATGAAAAAGATGCCAATGTGAAGAAGCCAATCGCAAGTATTACAAAAATTATGACGGCTTTAATTGCGATTGAACATGGTCAATTGGATGACCTTGTCGTAATCAGTGAAAATGCTGAGCAAATTCATGGCTCCTCCCTTTATTTAAAGAAAGGGGAAGAAATGACGTTAGAATCATTGTTATATGGGTTAATGTTACGGTCAGGTAATGATGCGAGTATAGCTATTGCGGAACATATTGGTGGAAGTGAGGAAGGGTTTGTATCCATGATGAATGAAAAAGCGGAAAAAATTGGCATGACCAACACTCATTTTAAAAATCCACATGGATTAGATGAAACAGATCATTATTCAACAGCATATGACATGGCACTTTTAATGAGAGAAGCAATTAAACATGAACAATTCCAACAAATTTCGGAAACGAAAAAATATAAACCAAAAGAAAAAGATTATCCTTACATGAATAAAAATCAATTATTACATGGAATGTATGATGCAAGTACAGGAGGTAAAACGGGGTTTACAAAACGATCTGGTAGAACATTAGTATCGACCGCAAAAAAAAACAAGATGACACTAATCGCTGTCACATTAAATGCTCCAGATGATTGGAAAGATCATATGATGATGTTTGAAACGGCGTTTTCCACTTATTCTATCTTTACATTAATGAAAAAAGGGTGGTTTACGATTCAAAACGAAGAGGAACAGCTCCATTTTTATGTGCGTGAGGATGTTGTCTATCCCTTACAGCAAAATGAAAAAGATGCACTTCAAATGAAAGTAATTTGGAAAAAAACAAATGAAGGGAAAAAACCATATGCTCAATTTTATACGAAGGAAGAAATCATTCAGACGATTCCACTGGAGGAAAAAGAAAATGAAAAAGAAACATTTTACATAAAACTTAAAGACTGGTTTTTCCGGTGGTGGAAATGATCCATCTGATTTGGGCATTAATGGCAATCATTGGAATTGTATATGCGATGATACATGGCACCATGGAAGAAGTGAATGAAGTTATTTTGACGAGTGCAGCAGAGAGTGTCACATTAACCATTCAGCTATTGAGTATTTTAGTTTTTTGGTTAGGGATGATGAAAATTGCACAAGAAGTAGGCTTATTGCAACAAATAACGAAATTATTAACGCCTTTCTTAAAAAGATTATTTCCTGATTTACGACATAATAATGTTGCCCTCGGTTATATCGTTTCTAATGTTATTGCTAATATGTTTGGTTTAGGAAATGCTGCCACCCCATTAGGAATAAAAGCAATGCAAGAAATGAAAAAAGATAGTAAAGATGGAGAGGCAACACGTTCTATGATTACATTTTTAGCGATTAATACATCGAGTTTTACCCTTATACCAACGACGGTGATAGCAATTAGAATGCAATATGGCTCTGTTAGTCCAACTGATATTGTCATAACAACGATTATTTCCTCTTTCGTTAGTGTTATTTGTGCGATTCTTTTTGACAGATATTTTTATCATAGAGATATAAAGAGAAATGGGGGCTGGAAAGAATGATCCAAACTATTAGCTTATGGATCATGCCAATGCTCATTTTATGTATATTAAGTTATGCAACCTTTAAACGCGCTCCAGCATATGAATGGTTTGTCGAAGGTGGCAAAGAAGGAATCGATATTGCGATATCCATTTTACCTTATTTATTAGGAATGTTTGTATCGATTTCTATATTACGAGAATCGGGTGCGTTAGATGCATTTATCCAGTTATTTGTTCCGGTGTTAGCATTTTTTGGTGTTCCTGCAGAAATTGTACCTTTGGCAATCGTAAGACCAATTTCAGGTACGGCTTCTTTAGCTATGATGACCGAGTTAACGAAAGTCTATGGACCAGATTCCTTTATTGGACGACTTGTTGCAACGATGCAAGGAAGTACAGATACGACATTGTATATTTTAACTGTCTACTTCGGTGCGGTCCAAATTAAAAAAATGAAATATGCGATGAAAGTTGGGCTTCTGGCAGATTTTGTTAGTGTCATTGTTTCCATAATCATTGTGAAATTACTATTGATGTAAAGCGTTTATAATTTTAAACGCTTTATTTGTTGTTTTTAAGTATGGTATGATAAAAAGCGAAACGAACTATAATATAAATGAGGGTAAGATATACATGGGTGAACAATTAGAAAGATTGCAAAAAGTAATCGCACAAAGTGGTATTACATCAAGAAGAAAGGCAGAGCAATTTATTTTAGATGGTCGTGTGAAGGTAAATGGTACACTTGTAACGACTTTAGGTACAAAAGTGTCACAATCAGATGAAGTTAGTGTAGATGATGTACCAATTGATAAAGAAAAACACGTCTATTATGTATTAAATAAACCACGTCGTTATATTACGTCCCTAGATGATGAAGCGGGAAGAGAGACGGTCATTGATTTACTAGAAGATGTAACAGAAAGGATCTATCCAATTGGACGCCTTGATTACAATACTTCTGGTATTTTATTGTTAACAAATGATGGGGATTTCGCACATTTATTGATGCATCCAAAACATGAAATAGAAAAAGAATATATCGTAAAGGTAGAAGGAATTGCAAAGCGTGAAGTTTTAGATCGTATGTTAAAAGGTGTACGAGATGAAGGAGATGTATTAAAAGCAATTCATTTTAAAGTCATGTCGATTGATAAGAAAAAGAAGACGATGATTTTACGTATTACCTTACATGAAGGTAAAAACCGTCATATTCGTCGAATGCTTGAAGGTTTAGGGCATCCAGTAATAAAAATTAAACGGGAAAAGTATGGTTCTGTTGACTTAGGAACTTTGCAACCGGGAGAATATCGCCCATTAACGAAACAAGAAATAACATCTTTAAAGAATTTAGCAACGAAAAATGTTAAACAATAGACAAATTTGAATGGAAAATAAATGGTATAATGTCTTTTGGGGTGAATAAAGATGGGGACAACTAATCTAGATAAGAAACAAAATAAAAAGAAAAAGCGCTATATATTCAGATTTATTGTGTTAGCGATTCTTTTAGCAGCAGTAGGGTATGCATTATACTTTAATTTAACAGCAGATAAAGACGTTTATGAGGAAGGAGATCAAGCACCAGATTTTCAATTAACACAAATAAATGAAAATAATGAAGTAGAAAGCATCCGTTTAAGTGATTTAAAAGGAAAAGGAGTTATGTTAAACTTCTGGGCAACATACTGTAAGCCGTGTGAAGCGGAAATGCCATACATGGAAAATCTGTATCCACAATATGAAGATGATATTGAAATAGTGGCGGTAAGTTTGGATGCAAGTGAGTTAGTCATTCACCAATTTATCGATAAATACAATTTAACATTCCCAGTTTTACATGATACACAAAGTGATGTAATGGATTTATATGGTGTTGGTCCAATTCCAAGTACATATTTTATAGATGCGGAAGGTAAGATTGTAGAGGTTGTTGCCGGTGCATTAACATTGGAAACATTAGAGGAAAAGTTTCAAATGATCGCACCTAACTAACTCGATGTATAGTGAGGGATATGAATTGGATAAAATAAAATGTGAATGTGGTCACGTAAACCCGGAAGGAACGGTTTTATGTGAAGCATGCGGAAAGCCGGTTGAACGGAACCAACATATCGATGGGAACGATAAATCGAAATTACTAAATATGCGGTATGAAGGTTCAGCAAGAAGGTCACAAACATATAATCGAACAATCGTCGATAAAATATGGAATTTCTTCTCTTCTGTAAAAGTCGGTGTATGGCTCATCGTTTTAGCATTAATTGCATCTGGACTAGGGACGATTTATCCTCAAGAGATGTATATTCCTGCAGAAGCGGAAAATAGAGACCCTGCAGTGTTTTATGAAGCATCGTACGGGTTATTAGGAAAAATTTACTACCAGTTAGGACTACATAATTTATATAGTTCTTGGTGGTATATGATTTTAATTGCATTAATTGGTGTTTCGTTAGTTATATGTAGTATTGATCGTTTTGTGCCATTACGTCGCGCATTAAAAAATCAACAACCAAAACGTCATAGTAGTTTCTTAAGTCGTCAACGTTTATATAGTTTATCTGAAAATGTATCAAAGGAAGAACAAGAATTAGTTGTGGATCGCTTGAAAAAACAACGTTATAAAATTATGAACAAAGATGGCAATATTTTAGCAGAAAAAAACCGTTTTTCTCGTTGGGGTCCATATGTAAATCATATTGGATTAATTATTATTTTATTAGCAGCTATTTTACGTATGACACCTTTTTTATTTTTAGATGATTATGTTTGGGTGCGCGAAGGAGAACAGAAAGTAATCCCTAGTACAAATGGGAATTATTATATTAAAAATAATCGTTTTATATTAGAAACATATGATGAAGACGATGAGAAATTCCAAGCAGCAATGGAACAAAAAGGGGAATTAACCCATAAAAACTATCAAACAGATGTTGTCATTTCTAAAGTAGTGGGAGAAAAAATTACTGGAGTAGAACCAGAGTTAGAAAAAGTTACAGAAGGTTCCATTCAAATGAACAAACCATTGAAGTTTGATGGGTATACATTGTATCAATCAGGGTTCCAAGAAAATGAGTTTTCAAGCATGACCTTTAAAGTGTATGATGTGAATGATGAAGATGAAACACCATTAGGAGAAGTGAAGGTTGAAAACTTAATGTCTCCTGAAAAAACATATACTTTAGACAATGGAATGGAAGTGCATATTAACAAATATTACCCAGATTATGAGATGGATAACGGAGAACCAAGATCTGTATCGAAATTCCCAAGAAATCCAGCTTTTGTATTCGAAATAACAGATCCGGATACAGGAGAAAAGGAAATAAGCTTTGTTGGGATTGGAAAAAATATTGATGCAACAGGGGAAAATCAATATAAGTTAGGAATTGTTGATTTTGAGATGCGTTATGTAAGTGGCCTGACTGTTCGTAAAGATTATACATTACCATTTTTCGTAGTTGGGGCAGCCATTTTTATGATCGGAGTTATTCAAGGAATGTATTGGCAACACCGAAGAGTTTGGATAAATCCCGAAGGTAATGGTATTGCAATGGCGGCACATACGAACAAAAACTGGTTTGGTTTAAAGAAAGATATTGAGAAAGCTATTGCAGATACGAATATTAAGATGGTCGTGGACCAAGAGGAAAGAGAGAGAAAAGAGCAGGAAGAACAGGAAGCCTAGGAGGTTCGAGTGATGGAGAGTTTATTGAGTGTCAGTAGTAATGCCTTATATACTGCATTTATCGTTTATTTAATTGCGACAGGTTTTTTTGCGGCAACCATTCGTGATAAAAGAACAACAGATGGTAAAAATACAAAAACATCCATAATTGCAATTAGTTTAACAATCATTGGATTTATTGCACAGGTCGTATACTTTGTGACAAGATGGATTGCAAGTGGACATGCACCTGTAAGTAATATGTTTGAATTCGTTACGTTTTTAGGAATGAGTATCGTTTTAGCGTTTATCATTCTATTCTTTATTTATCGTTTAAATGTATTAGGATTGTTTGCATTACCAATTGCAATGTTAATCATTGCTTATGCAAGTATGTTCCCAGGTGAAATTTCACCATTAGTACCGTCCTTACAAAGTAATTGGCTATTTATCCATGTCATTACGGTATCTTTATCACAAGGAATTTTAGCAATTAGTTTTGTTGCGGGATTAATTTATTTAGTGAAGAAAATTGACCAATCAAAACGTTCGTCTAAAACAACATGGTTAGAAATAATTTTATACTCATTATTTGTAACGTTAGGATTTGTTATTATTACGTCTACATTTAATGCAATGGATTATGAAGCAACTTTCGTCCAAAACGAGAATGAAAATATAAAAATGGTATATCACTTACCAGCAATTGCAGGACCCGAAGGATTTGAGTTAACTACAGCAGATCGTATGGAACCATACTTTAACGCTCCAACATGGATGCAAGGAAATGAAGCACCTAAAAAGTTTAATACTTTAGTTTGGTCGTTTTTAATCGGTACAATCATTTATGGTATTGTAAGATTAATTTTACGTAAAAGAGTCGGTGCTGCAATCCAAAGGTTTGTAAAAAATGTAAACTTAGATTTAGTTGATGAAATTACGTATCGTGCAGTAGCGATTGGCTTCCCGTTATTTACATTAGGTGGATTAATTTTTGCTGCGATATGGGCGCAAATTGCTTGGGATCGTTTTTGGGGCTGGGACCCAAAAGAAGTATGGGCACTAATTACATGGTTCTTCTATGCAGCGTTTTTACATTTACGTTTATCAAGAGGATGGCATGGAGAAAAATCAGCTTGGTTGGCAGTTGTTGGGTTTGCAATTATCATGTTTAATATTATCGTTGTAAACTTAGTACTTGCAGGTTTACACTCTTATGCTTAAAATATGAAGTAAATGATGTAAGAAACATAGAAGAAGTAGTAGGAGGACCGATTAGATGAGTGAGTCGAATAGAATTTTAGTAGTAGATGATGAAGAACGTATTCGTCGCTTAATTAAAATGTATTTAGAACGTGAAGACTTCGTTGTTGAAGAAGCTGAAAATGGTGTGGAAGCATTAGAGAAAGCATTAGAAAACGATTATGACTGTATTTTATTAGATATTATGATGCCTGAAATGGACGGTATTGAAGTGTGTGAAAAATTACGAGAAGAGAAAAATACACCAATCATTATGTTGACAGCTAAAGGGGAAGAATCAAACCGTGTTCAAGGATTTGAGGTTGGAGCGGATGATTATATTGTAAAACCTTTTAGTCCACGTGAAGTCGTTTTACGTGTGAAAGCCGTACTCCGAAGAACAGGACAAACGAATGTGAAACAAACGTCTATGCAAACAAATAATTTAATCGTTTTTCCACATTTAACCATTGATTTGGATGCATATCGTGTTACTGCAAATGATCAAGAAATTTCGCTAACTCCTAAAGAATATGAGTTACTAGTGTTTTTAGCACAGTCGCCTGATAAAGTGTATAAACGAGAAGATTTGTTAAAAGAAGTGTGGCAATATGAATTTTTCGGTGACTTACGAACAGTTGATACCCATGTGAAGCGATTACGTGAAAAACTAACAAGTGTTTCAAAAGAAGCAGCGAAAATGATTGTTACAGTATGGGGAATCGGATATAAATTAGAGGTAGAAGAACAATAATGTTCTGGAGAAGTGTAGTAGGGAAACTAGCAATAACGATTTTATTGCTAGTTTCTTTTGTCTTATTTATTTTATCGATTTTACTGTTACAATTTTTCGAAAGATTTCACGTACAAGAAGCCGAAAAAGCAATGATTCAAGCAGCGACTAAAATTTCAATGATCGTAGAAGAACATGATGATAAAGATATGGTAATGGATTTGGTAGAGACGGTAAAAGAACCTTCCAGTAAAGTGCTTTTATATAAACATAATGAATCATTATGGGAATCAAAAACGACCAATCAGTCTTTAACTAAGGTGAAAGAGATATCTCCGGTAGTCAATGAAGATATGTTGCATGTAGCAACACAAAACGAAGTGTTTAATGAAAAACTTACCGTACCAAATAATGATTCGGAAATAATGGTTATTGGTATTCCAATGCGCAAACAACAAGGCGCTATTTATGTTTTACAATCATTGGATGTCATTAACCAAACACGTGCAGAAACGACAAGAATTATTTATGTTGGAGCAGCAATTGCAATCGTCTTAACGACCATTTTTGCATTTTTCTTATCAACGAGAATTACTGCTCCATTGATTCAAATGCGTAAAGCAGCTATCCAAGTGGCAAAAGGAGAATTTAATACGAAACTTCCAGTGTTATCTAATGATGAGATAGGAGAACTTGCTGTTGCATTTAATAAAATGGGGAAACAATTAAATTTTCATATCGATGCATTACGACATGAAAAAGAACAATTAAGTCGATTGGTAAATTCAATGGCAGATGGAGTTATTACCTTAACGAGGGATGCAAAAGTAATTGTAATTAATCCACCCGCAGAACAATTTATACGGGATTGGTATTTTGAGCATAATATTTCAGATGAAACGATGCAGCAATTACCTGACGATGTATATGCCGTGTTCCAAAAGGTAATTGAAGAAGAAAAAGAAGTTATTCAAGAAGTTCAATTACAAGGACGAAATTGGGTAATGATTATGACACCTTTATATGATGATACATATATTCGTGGTGCAGTTGCTGTTATACGTGATATGACAGAGGAAAGACAAATGGATAAATTGAGAAAAGACTTTATTTCTAATGTGTCTCACGAGTTACGAACACCAATTGCTTTAATGCAAGGATATAGTGAAGCAATAGTAGATGATATTGCAGAAAGTAAAGCGGAGAAAAATGAACTTGCTCAAATTATTCTCGAAGAATCTTTAAGAATGAGTCGTTTAGTGAATGAATTACTTGATATTGGAAGAATGGAAGCTGGCCATATTGAGTTAAATAAAGAAGAAATAGACACACAAATGTTTGTAGAAAAAGTGTACAAAAAATTTTATGGCATGGCAGAAGAAAATGGTGTACAATTATCATTAACAATGGATATTGAGCAGCCACTGCTATTCATTGATCCTGACCGAATGGAACAAGTTTTCACCAATTTAATCGATAATGCAATCGGTCACACACCAAATGGTGGTCATGTGGAAGTAGTAGTCCAATCAAAAGAAGATTCTTTACATGTGGAAGTACGTGATAATGGTAGTGGAATTCCTGAAGAAGACCTTTCTTTCGTTTTTGAACGTTTTTATAAAGCGGATAAAGCACGAACGAGAAGTGATAAAAAAGGTACAGGACTAGGACTAGCAATTACAAAACATATTATTCAAGCACATGAAGGGGTCATTTCTGTCAAAAGTAAATTGCATGAAGGGACAACTTTCTATTTCACCATACCACAATAATAATTTCATAAAAATTATTGGCTAAATGATGTTCATACATCGGGAATCTAGTGTAAATCTAGAACTGTCCTCGCAACTGTAATACTGGACGAAATGGATGTAATCCACTGTATCCATCGATATGGGAAGGAATCCAAAGTAGGATGATGGTTAAGTCAGTAGACCTAGCAATAATTGTGTAAAAGAGCTTCGGGGTTCAAGCTACTTCTATATGAATATGTTTATAGAGGTTGTAACAAAACGAGTGAGCTTTTGTTACAACCTTTTTTGTTTTCATACTATAATAAAGGAGCGTTTTACAATGAAAAAATTAATGACGATTTTATCTGCATTATTATTATCTGTAGGAGTTTTAGTCGGGTGTTCAAATGATGCAAATGAAGCAAATAACGCTGTGAATAATCAAGCAAACAATGAAACAAACGAAGTGTCAGAGGAGATTACAATTGATGTCGTAATTTCTTTGGATAAAGGCGAGGAAGTGTTAGAAGAAAAGGAAATTAAGACAGAAGATGGTGCGATTTTATTAGACGTTATGAAAGAAAACTTTGATATTGAAGAAGATGGTGGCTTTATTACGTCAATTGATGGAAAAGCAGCTGAAGAAGGAGAAGAAAAGGCTTGGATGTATTTTGTAAATGATGAAATGGCGATGGTTGGTGCAGGAGAGTACGAACTTTCCGATGGAGATGAAGTTAATTTTGATTTTCAACCTTGGGAGTAATCAACGTTGAATACGTATAAATTAACGATATTAGCAATACTAGCTACGTTAGGGGTCGTTGGAAGGTCTTTTTTAGTTTTTATTCCTAACGTACAACCAGTAACGGCGATTATTATTATCGCTGGTATCATTATGGGACCAGGCGCTGCATTTGTTTTGGCTTTACTTATTACATTTTTATCAAATATGTTACTTGGGATGGGGATTTGGTCAATATGGCAAGTCCTCTCCTGGGGATTAATTGGTATAATGAGTGGATGTATAGGTAAATATGTAAAACATATTTCTGTTTATATGTTAGCATTGTATGGAATCTTCTGTGGGTATTTATATGGATTTATTATATCGCTAGTAACATACCAAGTAGCGGGAAAATTCTGGCCATACTATCTTTTAGGTCTACCTTATGATACGTATCATGCAATTGGAAATGCCCTGTTCATTATGGTGCTTTATCCAATTTTTTCTTATTTAATGAAACGATATGCAAAAGACCGTTTCAATATTCAACATTAAAAGGAGGAGTTCATTGTTTCAACAAATTATTTTATACTGTTTGTATAAAATGGAAGGTGAACGCTCCGTTAATTCACCTTATTATATTATACAAGGAAAACAATCGATCCAAACGATTCAAGATGCAAATTTATTTCATTTGAATCGTTTTTTTACTATCTATAAACAGTTAGACAAAAATGTATACGATAGAGAGATTTTATCACTCGTTGAAGCCGACAAGCTAAAAATAGTGGGCCAACAATATACATTATGTAATATGACAGATGAATCTATTTTACAATTGCAAGATGAAATTTCAATGTATCATTTGAATGGGAAACAATTGGCACAGATGGATCGCATCTTTTTTGAACGATTACTTTTATTAATCCAAGTATGGACAAATAAGTCTGTCGGAAACAAACAATATATTCCGATCGTTGAAAACAGATCTGTTGAACAGTGGGTGAAATTAGTATATGGAAAAACGAAGGATCGTGTAAATGAATGTTTAGACAAATTATATATTGAACTACGAAGTTTATTAGTTCAAGTGACGGAACTTGGAGCTGCTTTATTCGTGGATCAACTGACAGGTGCTACGATCATTGGGCAATCAAAACAGCAGTTGGTTGATAAATATAAGTTAGACATCGCAGATATAGAGTTGGAGACATTGAATGTTATTCATTACATGTTACAACATATAGATGTTGACCAACACCCTATTTTATGCCTTATGAAACAACAAATTCGAGATGAAACGATTCATTCCAAATTAACCCATTCTACGAAGCAAACATACAATTTATGGCAACAAGGTTATCCATTAGAAAAGATTGCCTCCATACGTAAATTAAAATTAAATACGATATATGACCATCTAGTTGAAATTGCATTATATGAACCGAATTTTCCATATGAACAATTTATCACATTAGACAAAATAGAAGAAATAAATGGCGCCATTCAACGAACAAAAACATTTAAATTAAAACCGATTAAGGATCATGTTTGTCCATCAATCACCTATTTTCAAATCCGGTTAGCATTCATATATTTACAAAAGAAAGGGGAAGGTGACAAATGAAGAAAAACTTACAAGCATTATTACAAAGGCATTTTTCTTATGACTCATTTCATGAAGGACAAGAAGAAATCATTCACGACGTCTTACAAGGGAAAAATGTGTTAGGAATGCTGAAGACAGGATCGGGAAAGTCAATTTGTTATCAATTACCAGCAAAAGTGTTACCAAATTTAACGATTGTCGTTTCTCCCCTTATTTCTTTAATGATTGATCAAGTACGTGAAGCTAGGGCTTATGGGTTTAAAGAAGTCGTGGCATTACATAGTATGCAAACTTGGAAAGAAAGACAGGATATTTTGCGCCATCTCCATGCATATAAATTATTATATATCTCTCCGGAATTAATCCAACAACGAACAATTATGGATCTATGCATTCGTAGAAAAATCTCGCTTTTCGTTATTGATGAGGCACATTGTATTTCACAATGGGGGCATGATTTTCGTCCAGATTATTTACGGTTGCATGCTGTCATAAACGCTTTAGGGAATCCTCCTGTATTGGCGTTAACTGGAACGGCAACTCCTGCTGTACAAGATGATATTGAACGACAATTACAATTACATCATATGGCTAGACATTTATATAACATAGATCGAGAAAATATTGCTTTAGTATTGGAGAAAGTAACAGATGAGCAAGAAAAACTAGATATGCTTGTTTCATTGTTAAAAAATTATCATGTACCAACCATCATATATTTTTCGAGTAGAAAAATGACAGAACAGATGGCACAAACATTGCAAATGCATTTAGGACATCGATCTATCGCCTATTATCACGGCGGAATGGATACGAATGATCGTTTAAAGGTACAACAACAATTTATGCATGATCAATTACATATTATTTGTTGTACAAGTGCATTCGGTATGGGAATTAATAAAAAAAATATTCGTTTAGTTATTCATTATCAAATGCCATCGAACATAGAAGCGTTTATTCAGGAAATTGGACGAGCAGGTAGAGATGGAAAACAAAGTGTTAGTTTTGTGTTATATAAGGATGGAGATATTCACCTGCCACTTCAATTAATCGAACAAGATTTACCGACAAAGAATGAATTATTAGTTATAAATGATATCCTCCAACCTTTCATAAAGGAACAGAAGCCATTGCCACAAAAAGATGAAGAAGTAGAAATGTTATTTCAAATGAAAGCAACAAAAATACGTTTTCTATATTTTCAATTACAGACTCGTGGTATGATGGATAACAATATGATAGTACAAAAAACTATCCCCCCGTCTATTTGGGATGACATTGAGGCATATATTCAAGAAAGAATTCAATTAAAGAAGGAAAAAGCATTTGAGTTACAATCGTATATGACGTATGATAAATGTTTAAGGGAAGAATTGTACCGTGGATTCCAACAAACTATTCGACAGGTAACAAATTGTTGTACAAATTGTGGGTTTCAATTAACTAATTGGGATGTTGAACAGAAAAACGACGCACCTGTACAACCATTAAATTGGATGGAACAATTAAGGTCATTACTTTTAGTAAAGGAATAATATGTATGAAGCAAGCAGAAATCATCAAACAATTAACGGATAAACAAATAAGAGAGCAGTTGTATGTGACACAATTTATCTTTATTATGATTAGTTTACTGCTCAGTTTTTTTCTTTTCGACTCGTTTTCAACGTGGAAATCCTTATTCTCGGTTCAATTCAAGCAGATTATGTTGTTTGGTGTTGTTCCTGCATTAGGCTTAGTAGGAATCGAAATAATATTATCGAAAATAATACCTACACATCATTTAGATGATGGGGGCATAAATGAACGGGTTTTTAAAAATCAGTCCATGTTTCATATTTTTTGTATTTCTATGGTTGTTGCCATAAGTGAAGAAGTATTGTTCCGTGGAGTCATTCAAACGACCTTTGGCTTCGTTTTTGCAAGTATATTGTTTGTAATTGTTCATATTCGATACTTGAAAAAGCCTGTTTTACTTATTGCCATTATTATAACGAGTTTTGGAATTGGTTATCTATTTGAAGTGACAAATAACTTACTCGTCACGATTGTGTTCCATTTCATCGTAGACTTTTTATTAGGAATATACATAAAATTTAGGAAGTGAGGAGTACATATGAGTGAAGAATTAAAGGAGTCACAAGCAAAGCAACTACAGCAATTATTTCAGGAAGTAAATAGTGAACATGAAAAAGAAACAAAACAAATAGAAAAACAAGACTTAGTTGAAATTGATGTTTTAAGTTTGCCTCCACGTAGTGAAGTTCATGTATCGACAAAAAGAAAGTTAAAAATCTCACTCAAAGGTCCGCTTGGAAGGTTTTTATTCGTACTTTTCATTTTATTGCTTATTCTCGGTGGGATGTATATGTATTTTGGAGAAGAAATCATTTATTTTTTTACACATTAAATAAATAGATACACATAAAAAATAATAGTAACAATATATAAATAATGGTATCATATTATTATATATGAATAAAAAATGATAGGAGTGGACACGATGAAAATTGCTGTCCTTTATGGTGGAGTTTCAAATGAAAGGGAAGTATCAATTTCCTCTAGTAAAGGGATTATGAAAGCGCTAGAAAAAAATGGTCATGATGTCATTGGAATTGATTTTCATCCAGAGCGGTTACAAGAAGTCATTGAATTAAATGTTGATTTAGTATTTATCGGTTTACATGGAAAACATGGGGAAGATGGTTGTGTCCAAGGATTATTAGACATGTTAGGAATACCTTATGTCGGTTCCGGTGTCATGGCATCTTCTGTTGCAATGAATAAGTTTAAAGCGAAGCAACTATTTGAGCAAGTTGGTATTCCGGTAGCTAAAGGGGAACAATATCGAATGGATCAAGAAACAAATATTGATACAGTTGTCAATCATATACATACAAATTTTGAGTTTCCGTTCGTAATTAAACCGAACCGAGAAGGTTCAACGGTAGGTTTAACGATTGTTCGCCACGAGAGTGAAACGAAAGAAGCGGTAAAAAAAGCTGCTGAAAATGATCTCTACATTTTAGTAGAACAATTTATAAAAGGGAAGGAATTAACTGTTCCTGTGCTCGGAGAAATACATAAAGAAAAATCTTTACCAATCATTGAGATTATACCGAAAAATGAACTGTATGATTATGAGGCAAAATATTCGGTTGGTGGTAGTGAGCATATTATCCCTGCAAGAATTGATGAGGATTTAACGGAAAAAATTCAAGCATATGCAGTATTAGCACATCAAGTTTTAGGATGTGAAACATATTCAAGGGCTGACTTCTTATTAACTGAAGAAGGAATTCCATATATTTTAGAAGTGAATACGCTTCCTGGTATGACACCGACAAGTTTATTTCCAGATGCAGCAAAAAGCATTGGAATTTCTTATGAAGAGATGATCGAACAAATTATCCAATTATCTCTTTGAAATGAATAAATTGCTTGTTAGAACTTCCTTTTATAGCATTGATTATTTCCTTTAAAAGTGTATACTTAACACTAAAGAAAGAGTTATACTACATATGATACGTTTTCATAGGAGGTAACGGTATGGTAGCCGATCATAAAGAAGCATCTAAGAAAGAAGAAAATGAAAAAAATGATAATATATTAACGTCCACTAGAACGGTTATTAAAGACGCTTTAGATAAATTAGGTTATCCTGATGAAGTATATGAATTATTGAAAGATAGTTTGCGAATTTTAAAAGTTCGTATCCCAGTCCGTATGGATGACGGCTCTATTAAGGTGTTTACGGGATACAGGGCACAACATAACGATGCAGTTGGGCCAACAAAAGGTGGTGTTCGTTTTCATCCAAATGTAAATGAAGACGAAGTAAATGCATTAGCAATCTGGATGAGTATTAAAGCCGGAATTGTTGATTTACCTTATGGTGGTGGAAAAGGCGGTATTATTTGTGACCCTAGAGAAATGTCGTTTCGTGAATTAGAAAGTTTGAGTCGTGGATACATACGAGCGATAAGCCAATTTGTTGGTCCGACAAAAGATATTCCAGCACCAGACGTATTTACGAACTCCCAAATTATGGCATGGATGATGGATGAATATAGCCGTATTGACGAGTTCAATAATCCAGGTTTTATAACAGGAAAACCAATTGTGTTAGGTGGTTCCCATGGACGTGAATCTGCAACTGCTAAAGGTGTAACGATCTGTATTGAAGAGGCTGCTCGAAAGCGTGAACTTGATTTGAAAGGATCACGTATAGTCGTTCAAGGTTTTGGAAATGCGGGGAGTTTCTTAGCGAAGTTTCTACACGAAGCAGGGGCTAAAGTTGTTGGAATTTCTGATGCATATGGGGCATTGCATGACCCAGAAGGATTAGATATAGATTATTTATTAGATCGTCGTGATAGTTTCGGTACGGTAACAACATTGTTTCATAACACTATCTCGAATAAAGAGTTGTTAGAATTAGATTGTGATATTTTAGTACCTGCAGCAATCGGAAATCAAATTACCGCCGACAACGCACATAAAATTAAAGCGGGTATTATAGTCGAAGCGGCAAATGGGCCTACGACAATGGAAGCGACAAAAATATTGAATGAACGTGGGAAATTACTCGTTCCTGATGTGTTAGCATCATCAGGTGGTATTACAGTTTCTTATTTTGAATGGGTACAAAATAATCAAGGGTATTATTGGACAGAGGAAGAGGTAGAAGAAAGATTACATGAGGTAATGACGAAATCTTTTGATACGATTTATCATACAGCCCAAACACGTCGTGTGAATATGCGTCTTGCTGCTTATATGGTCGGTGTTCGAAAAATGGCCGAAGCATCTAGATATCGTGGATGGGTATAATAGTTACATGGATAAATGCCGAACGTTAAATGAACACCTTTGTTCATCTTAAACGTTCGGTTTTTTTCATGTTTTAGAGAACATTTGGAGGTCTTATAAATGAAAGAGAAAATTATTATTGTAGGTGCAGGTCCCTGTGGTTTATCTACAGCACTTTACTTAAAAGAAGCAGGTTATGATCCATTAATTTTGGAGCGTGGAAATATTGTCCATACGATATATCGTTTTCCCACACATCAAACATTTTTTAGTACGAGTGAAAAATTAGAAATAGGTAAAATGCCCTTTGTATCTCCCAATACAAAGCCAGTTCGTTTGGAGGCTTTAAGTTATTATAGAGAAGTAGTGAAAAGAAATAACTTACGTATTCATTCCTATGAAGAAGTAATAGATGTTCAAAAAGAAGCAGATAGTATTACTGTCACAACATTGAAAAATGGGCATCAACGCGTATATGAAGCATTATTTGTCGTTTTGGCAACAGGGTATTATGACCAACCTCAATGGATGGGCATTAAAGGAGAACAATTAGAGAAGGTTTCCCATTATTTTAAAGAAGCTCATCCATATTTTGGTACAGATGTAGCTATCATTGGTGGGAAAAATTCTGCAGTTGATGCGGCATTAGAACTGTATCATGCTGGAGCAAACGTAACAGTATTTTATCGTGGAAAAGATTACTCTCCAAGTATAAAACCGTGGATTTTACCTGATTTTGATTCACTCGTTCAAAAAGGTGAAATCCGCATGTATTTTAATGCTAATGTTAAGGAAATAAAAGAAACGACGATCATATATGAACTGGATGGAAAACAATATTCCATCCCGAATGATTTTGTGTTTGCCATGACAGGTTATCAACCGAATATATCATTTTTAGAAAAATGTCATATCCAAATTGATCAAGAAACTGGTAAGCCATACAAAAATGATACAACTTTTGAAACGAACATAGAAAATATTTATGTCGCAGGTGTTATAATATCTGGATATAATGGAAACGAAACTTTTATAGAGAATGGTCGTTTTCATGGTGAAAAAATTGCGGCATCTATTGTTGAAAAGTGTGAAAAATAAATAAAAGAATGTATAAAAAGGGTCATTTAACAAAATATACAAGTAGCACATTTATTTGGAGGAGTAAAATGAAAAAACGCTACTATATATTATGTTGGATTGTACCCTTTTTTTTCATGTCTATGTTTGCCCCGCTGAAATCTGATGCATTTACAGACCAAGTGATTCGTCAGGGAGCTGTTGGGGAAGACGTCATCGAATTACAAGCGCGATTGAAACATATCGGCTTTTATTCTAAAGAAATTGACGGAGTATTTGGGTGGAGTACATATTGGGCATTACGTAATTTTCAATATGAGTTCGGGATTGAAATTGATGGGATGGCTGGTAGTACAACAAAAGAAAAATTAGTGAAGGCTACCAAGTATGACCCGGAACAAACAAAAAAAGAAATGTATCAAACGACCAATCAACCTACGACAAACAAGCAAGTACAAAATAAAGCAGAAGTAACACCTACCGCAACAAATGTACCACATGGGTTTTCACAAAACGATATTAAACTAATGGCAAATGCGGTATACGGGGAAGCAAGAGGAGAACCTTACGAAGGACAAGTTGCCGTAGCTTCAGTTATTATTAATCGAGTGAAGCACGAAAATTTTCCTAATACGATTTCAGGTGTTATTTTTGAACCACGCGCTTTTACAGCCGTAGCAGATGGTCAAATATGGTTAACACCGAATAAAACGGCAGAACGTGCTGTATTAGATGCGATGAATGGTTGGGATCCAACTGGAGACGCCATATACTATTTTAATCCTGATACTGCAACATCGCCGTGGATTTGGTCACGTCCACAAATTAAAAAAATTGGGAAACATATTTTTTGTGAATAGGAAGGGGACAAGACGATGATACGAAATATAGTAATTGGTGTCCTCGCAATTGGTGTGATTGGATTATCGGTATTTGCTTATAATTCAAATAAGGAAAAAGAAAATTTTCTCACCTCTGTTGAAAATAATTATCAACGGGCATTCCATGAATTAACGTACCATATGGACCTTTTACACGATCATATCGGGACATCATTAGCAATGAATTCGAAAGATAGTCTTTCACCACAGTTTGTTGAAATTTGGAAGGTAACATCTGAAGCAAAAGGAAATGTAAGTCAACTTCCATTAGACCTTGTACCAGTTCATGATACGGAGCAATTTCTACATGAGGTTGGTAATTTCACCTATGAAACATCTATCCGTGATTTAGATGATGACCCTTTAAATAAAGAGGAAATACAAACATTAGAAGATTTATACGAACAATCTGCGGAGGTGAAAGATAACTTACGTAAAATGCAACATGTTACACTAAATGATGGGTTAAAATGGGTAGAAATCGATCAATTATTAGCAGACGGTTCTGAAGAAGAACATGAAATTATAGATGGTTTTAAAGCAGTCGACGAACATATAGCTAAATTTAGCGAACAAAAAAATCCTTTATTACAATCAGTGAAAAATGAGGAAAATAAATATGGTCTTTTAAAAGAGAAAAAAGAATCGAAGGAATCGATTGAAAAGAAGGTGCGTCAATTATTTTCCATTGAAGAAGATCAACCTTTAACCGTAACGAAAAGTGAACAAGATGCATCAATTCAAACATATTCTTTTACGAGTGAATTGGATGATCTGTATATGTACGTGGAGATGACGGAAAATGGTGGATATCCATTATCATTACTAATTGATCGGGATGTGAATGATGCGACCATTTCTTTATATGATGGACAAATAAAAGCAGAAAAGTTCCTGGAGGATTTCGATTTTGAAACAATGGATTTATATGAAACACAACAGTTTCAAGATGTTGGATTATATAAGTTTGTTCACGTACAGGATGATGTGCGAATTTTCCCTGATACAGTATCCGTAAAAGTTGCACTAGATGATGGTGAAATTATTGGCCTACAGGCATATGATTATGTGAGAAATCATCATGATCGAAACATAGAAAAACCAAAACTATCGAAAAAAGAAGCAGAAAAGAAAATACATGAAAATATTCAAATTGAAGAAGATAATCTTGCAATAGTGGAGAACGACCGAGGGGATGAAATTTTGGCATATGAATTTATAGGAACGATGAATAATGACACATATCGAGTATTTATCGATGCGAAAACAGGTGCCGAAGAAAAAATAGAAAAATTAAGTAATAAAGAAATGAATTTTGATATGATGGGATGATCGTATTTGTCTATTTAAATTGTATCTACATGTAAACTTGGCATTTGCCAAGTTTTTTTTATACAATGGTACTAGTTGAAATGAGTAGGGGGAACAATGATGGAACAACAGAAGTTAAATATTGCAATCGATGGGCCGGCAGCCGCTGGGAAAAGTACTGTGGCAAAACAGTTAGCGGAAGCTTTATCGATTATTTATATTGATACAGGAGCAATGTACCGTGCATTAACATATGTTGCTTTACAAAATAATGTATCTTTAACAGATGAAAAAGCATTAATGGATATATTACATGACACGAGTATTACATTACAACAATCACCAAATGGTCAGTTAGTTTTTGTTGATGGTAAAGATGTTACGATGACGATTAGGGAAGAAAATGTGACGAATCACGTGTCACTTGTTGCAACACACCGTCTCATTCGTGAGGAAATGGTAGAAAGACAAAGACAATTAGCAGCAAATCAAAATGTTGTGATGGATGGAAGAGATATCGGTACCCATGTACTGCCAGATGCAGAAGTGAAAATATTTTTAATTGCCTCTGTAGAAGAAAGGGCGGAACGTCGTCATCAAGAAAATATTGCTAAAGGATTTTCATCTAATTTAAAACAATTAAAACAAGAAATTCAAGAACGAGATGAATTAGATATGAATCGTGAAGTATCTCCTTTAATAAAAGCGAACGATGCAATTGAAATTGATACAACATCTTTATCTATTGAACAAGTAGTTGAGAAAATTTTAGCAATTGATACCGTTCAAACATTTAAAAACACGGTTTCAAATGAATGATCTTTATTATTTGTTCATTGACGATAAAATCATTTCTTGTATATACAAAATGATGAAGGGAAATAAGACTGGTATAAAGTATATACGTAAGTAAGTCTTATTTTCTCCCTTATATGTCACAATTTGTAGAAAAACGATTCCCCATCTTTACCGAAAGGATAGAAAATGAAGGGGAAGGGAATTTATATTCCTTCTATAAAACATGAAAAATTATGCATTATGATAGTCATATGCATGTTGTAAAAGCGTAAAAAAGTGTAAATATTTCAAATATTATAGTAAGATATTATAAAGTAATACGTTTTCATGTTATACTATTAGAAATGAAACTGAGGGTATGTTATATTAAGTTTAGAACATAAATATGAACTTATTTATCAAAATACATATATCATTCAAAAATTTTTGGATGTGCTTTATGACTAATATACATCTCAGGTTCATCAACCGAACCAATAGTTTTTAATTTGTGGACTTAGGAGTGAGTAACTGATGGAAGAAATGAACAATGATTTACAAGTAGGTAATACGGTAAAAGGTACAGTCGTTAAAATCGAAGAAAAACATGTATTAGTAGAGATCGGTTTTAAATCTGAAGGAATTGTTCCAATCAGCGAGTTATCTAATCTTCATGTTGAATCTCCTGGCGATGTTGTGAAAGAAGGAGACGAATTAACTTTACAAATTAAAAAGGTCGATGATGAAGAAGTCGTACTTTCCAAAAGATTAGTTGACGCCGAGATTGCTTGGGAAGATCTTCAATCAAAATTAGAATCTGGCGAGGTATTTGAGACGGAAGTAAAAGAAATAGTAAAAGGTGGTCTCGTTGTTGATGTAGGTTTACGTGGTTTTATACCAGCATCATTAGTGGAGACTTATTTTGTAGAAGACTTTGCTGACTATTTAAATAAATCATTACGCGTAAAAGTAGTCGACCTTAATAAGGAACAAAATCGAGTAATTTTGTCACACCGTGCTGTAGTAGAATCAGAAGAGGCAGAGCAAAAACAAAATTTATTACAGTCTATAGAGGTAGGTCAAGTTTTAGATGGAACAGTTCAAAGAATTACCGACTTCGGAGCATTTGTTGATATCGGTGGGGTAGATGGACTGGTACATATTTCAGAACTTGCACATACACATGTAGATAAAGTAACAGATGTTATCCATGAAGGTGACGAAATAAAAGTAGAAGTACTCTCAGTTGACCCTGAAAATGAACGAATTTCTTTATCGTATAAAAATACGTTACCTGGTCCGTGGTCAGGTGTTGAAACTCGAATAAAAGAAGGCGATATTGTGGAAGGAACAGTAAAACGTCTTGTTACTTTTGGGGCATTTATTGAAATTGAAGATGGTGTAGAAGGACTTGTACACATTTCACAAATCGCAAACCGTCATATTGGTACACCTGATGAAGTGTTAGAAGTCGGGCAAGTTGTGAAAGCTAAAGTGTTAGGAGTTAGCGAGCAAGAAGAACGAATTTCATTAAGTATGAAGGAATTAGAAGTACAACAAGAAAAAAGTGATTATGAACAATATGAAAAAGATGAAGATTCATCTAGTTTCCAACTAGGAGATATTATTGGACAACAATTAGACGATTACAAGAACGAGTAATGTATAAAAACGTTAGTATTTTAGATGTGTTCACACTGGGACACCTAAAAACTAACGTTTTTCCTTGTTTATGACAAGTTTACATTGCCAATACTAAAATAAAAAGCGGTGATGACAATAGAAACGCCATTTTTATTTTATTGGTCTTTTTGGTTCTTATGTTTTATTCTATTTGCATATTCAACATTTCCAAATAAAAACGTTTATGTAGGGGTACTTTTGTTACTTTTGAGTGTCCGACCATTTTCGTTTTCGGTCCAGCAAGTAACCATCCATATGTCTGAAATAGTGTTTGTCTTCTTTGTTTTGTTTCTCTTTATGAAAGAGAAATTTCAAAAGGGTGATTATTATTATACTTTTATGGTTGGGGTTTTTTATACATCCTTACAATTGTTTTCCCTGGTAAACCCAATATTATTCACCTATGTTTCTTTCATGACACTTCCTATATATATGGCATTATTTGCTCTTTTCATACCTGGATCTTTTCGAAGGAAAATATATATCACGTGGATTGGTACGTTTTTTGGTAAAACATTTTACGAAACTATATTAGTGATGTATCATTTGCACCATGAATATGGGATGTATGAGCAATATATGATGATACAATTAACGATTATTTTTTTATTTGGGTTTCGTTTCATTAAAATGGTTTGTTGTCGTTCCTTTTCCTACTTAATGAATCGATAATATGTACATAGAAATTGTGATAATGGCTTGTATTTGCTAAAATGGATAAAGATTTATGATAATTAGAAAATAGAAAGGAATGTACTTCCTTATGAGAAAAGCAACAGTAGCAATTGTCGGACGACCGAATGTAGGGAAATCAACCATATTTAATAGATTAGTTGGGGAAAGAGTGTCGATTGTTGAGGATGTACCTGGGGTTACGCGAGATCGAATTTATGCAGACGTTGAGTGGTTATCTACGTCTTTTAATTTAATTGATACAGGTGGAATTGAAATATCGGATGAACCAATGTTACAAAAAATTAAAAACCAAGCTGAAATAGCGATCGATGAAGCAGATGTTATTATTTTCATCGTGAATGGTCGTGATGGGATTACAGCGCAAGATGAAGAAGTAGCAAAGATGTTATATAAGTCAAATAAACCAACTGTTTTAGCCGTAAATAAAGTTGATAATCTTGAAATGCGCGAATTACTTTATGAATTTTATGCATTAGGTTTTGGTGAACCATTCCCTATTTCTGGAACACATGGTTTAGGGCTTGGTGATTTACTGGATGAGGTTGTACATCATTTTCCAGAAATAGAAGAAACGGAGAAAGATGAAGATACGATTTACTTCAGTTTAATTGGACGTCCGAATGTTGGAAAGTCTTCTTTAGTAAATGCTATCTTAAATGAAGACCGTGTCATTGTTAGTGATATGGAAGGTACAACCCGTGATGCAATCGATACATTCATTCATAAAGATGATCAAGATTTTGTCATAATTGATACAGCAGGGATTCGCAAAAAAGGAAAAGTGTATGAATCGACAGAAAAATATAGTGTTCTTCGTGCCTTACGAGCAATCGAACGTTCAGATGTTGTTTTAGTAGTTTTAGATGCGGAAACTGGTATTCGGGAACAAGATAAAACCATTGCAGGTTATGCACATGATGCAGGGAAAGCGATTGTTATCGTTGTAAACAAATGGGATACGGTGGAAACATCGGAGACTGCAATGAAAGAATTTGAATTAACGGTTCGCGAACAATTCCCATTTTTAGATTATGCACCAATCATCTTTTTATCAGCAAAAACGAAAAAACGATTACAAAGACTAACCCCCATTGTAAAATTAGTAAGTGAAAGTCATTCCAAACGAGTTCCAACAAATGTATTGAATGATATTATTATGGATGCAATGGCTATGAATCCTACACCAACTGTGAAAGGGAACCGATTAAAGGTGTTATATGTTACCCAAGTAGGTGTAAAACCACCAACATTTGTTTTATTTGTGAATGATCCAGAAATTGTTCACTTTTCATTTAAACGTTTTATTGAAAATAGAATTCGTGAAGCATTTGGTTTTACAGGGACACCCATTCATATTATTGCACGAAGAAGAGCGTGAGAGGAGATTAGGATGAAAAAAATAGCAGTATTAGGTGCAGGTAGTTGGGGCACGGCACTAAGTATCGTTTTAGCAGATAATGGTCATGATGTCCGTTTATGGTCGCATCGAAAAGATCAAGTAGAAGAAATAAATGAAAAACATAGCAATGAACGATATTTACCAAATATAACATTACCGAAAACTTTAATAGGATATGAACATATAGAAGAAGCGGTCCAAGATGCGGAAATTGTTTTGTTCGTTGTACCAACAAGTGCGATTCGTGAAGTATGCGCAAAAATAAAAGATGTTGTTTCCGTCCATACGGTTTTCGTACATGCTTCGAAAGGAATTGAGCCGAATTCTTTAAAAAGAATTTCCGAAATAATCGAAGAAGAATTACCGATATGTAAGCAAGAAAATATTGTTATTTTATCTGGACCGTCCCATGCGGAGGAGGTTGCATTGCGTCAGCCGACTACTGTAACCGTTGCTTCTAAAAATGATTCATATGCAAAATTAGTGCAACATGTGTTTATCAATGAAGTATTTCGAGTCTATACGAGTGACGATGTTGTTGGTGTAGAGTTAGGGGGCGCCTTAAAAAATATTATCGCTTTAGGTGCTGGATTATCTGACGGTTTAGGCTTCGGTGACAATGCAAAGGCAGCATTAATTACTCGAGGGTTAGCCGAAATTACTCGACTTGGTACTTCGATGGGAGCAAACCCATTAACATTTTTAGGGTTATGTGGTGTCGGTGACTTAATTGTTACATCAACGAGTGTACATAGTCGTAATTGGCGTGCAGGTAATTTATTAGGTAAAGGAAAAACAGTGGATGAAGTATTATCCCATATGGGAATGGTCGTTGAAGGAATTCGTACGACAAAGGCAGCATATCAATTAAGTATAAAACAAGACGTTGAAATGCCAATAACAAATGGCCTGTATAGTATTTTATTTGAAAATGAAGATCCAAAAGAAGTTGTGGAACAATTAATGCGTAGAGAACGTAAAAAAGAATTAGATCAATAACAAATTATCCCTCTTTACATATACTAACGTTGACAGTAAGGAGGGATTTTTAATGGATGATGCACTTAAAAATATGATGGAATATATGGAGAGAAACAGTCAAATTTCGATGGATGAAATATTTCAAGTCGCCAATAGTTTGCAACATGCATCTTTACAAGATGAAGAAGCCATTCGGACAATTGTACGTCAATTATCACATTTAACAGGACATACGGTATCGAGGGATGTGGAAGACCAAATTGTGCAAGCAATCTTAGATGGGGAAGCACCGACCACGACAGATCATTTGCAGCGATATTTTTTAAAATAAGGTCATTAGATAGGCAAATAAATATACATGTAAATGGAAGACGACATAGTATATACTATTACGAGCATGCATGTGTATGAGATGCTGAGGGGTTGTTTAGTCAGTTGGCTAAGAATAATTGAATCATTCTTAGCCAATCTTAAATAGGTGAAACAAGTATATCCTACTTAAAATATGTTATAATGATGAAGGAATTTATGAATGGTAGGAGTGACAAAATGTCTGCAGCAGAAATTAATGAAATTATTTCATTTATAGGCATTGGTTTATTAATTTTGGCAATTGCACTTATAACATTAGCAAGGAAAAAATTAAAAGGAATTTTTCGTTTTATCTTTTCATTCATGGCCTATATTTGTTTATTTGTCGGTGGATTAATTGTACTATATATTGTCGTTAGTGGTCCGACAATGTAAGAAAAAAGGAGTAATATTTGTGAAGAAATTGTATCGTTTATTAACTGCCTGTATGGTAGGGATGATGTTAACTGGTTGTTTATATCCTCAAAGTGAATTAACAAAAAACCAAGTACCAAATGAGGCCCAACTCGAAATGGTGCAATCAGCTGTGGAACAGTATAAAGAAGAGAATAATGGAATTGTGCCAATTAAAACGAAAGAAAATGATGTTTCTTTATATGAAAAATACGTGGTAGATTTTACTAAATTAAGAGAAGAACAATATTTAGCAGAAATTCCAGGTACAGCATATGAAAATGGCGGGGTATATCAATATGTACTTATTGATCCAGAAGATGCTATTGCGGTAAAGCTAATTGACTTACGCTTAACGGACAAGCTTAGAGAAGTAAATTTAAAACTCAATGAATACCGTGTGAAAAATACATATCCACCATTTGGAGAACAAATAGAAAAAGGGGTATTCCAATTAAATTATGAAAAATTAGGTTATAAAAGTGAGCCATATGTAGTGAGTCCATATTCTTCAGAAAATTTACCGTTTGTCATCGATGCGAATGGCGATTTATTTATCGATTATCGTATTGATTTAGCAAAAATGTTAGAAAAATATGATCATGATTTTAAAGAAGGCGATGATATTCGTCCAATTTTAACAGATCATGCACCATTTGTGCCAACATATTCATTACCTTACACACTTGAAGGGAATGAACCGAAGTTTTTAGTTAAATAAAATATCGTAAAGTGCCTTTGTATAAAACACCTTTAAAACGTTATTTTTTCGTTTTAAGGGTGTTTTTTTTGAAATGAGGTAATTTTCATTCCTATTACGACATACGTATGTAATAGCATGTTATATTGTGTGAATCGTATGGGAGGGAATATAGGTGAATAAAGTGGAGTTATTTAAAGATATTTCAAAACGAACAGATGGAGATGTATATTTAGGTATTGTCGGTGCTGTCAGAAGTGGGAAATCATCGTTTATTAAAAAATTCATGGAATTAGTTGTCTTACCTAATATCACTGATGAAAATGAAAAAATGCGTGCGTTAGACGAAATACCTCAAAGTGCTGCAGGAAGAACCGTCATGACGACAGAACCGAAATTTGTACCAAATCAAGCAGTTTCATTAAACTTAGAAGAAGGGTTACCAGTTCATGTACGAATGGTTGATTGTGTCGGTTATCCGATTGATGGTGCGAAAGGATTTGAAGATGAAAATGGACCAAGAATGATACATACACCATGGTATGATGAATCAATACCATTTTATGATGCGGCTGAAATCGGGACAAGAAAGGTTATACAAGACCATTCTACGATAGGAGTTGTTGTGACAACGGATGGTTCTTTTGGTGAAATGGGACGTGAAAGTTATGTGGAAGCAGAGGAAAAGGTAATAGAAGAATTAAAAGATGTAGGAAAACCTTTCATCGTCGTCATCAATTCTGCTACTCCTACCATGCCTGAAACAGAAGCATTACGGCAAGAATTAATGGAATATTATGATGTTCCAGTCATTAATGTAAATGTGGAAACGATGACAGAAAAGGATATATATAACATATTAAGAGAAGCATTATTTGAATTTCCTGTATTAGAAGTAAATATTAATTTACCCAGTTGGGTAACTGTATTAGACGAGGAGCATTGGTTAAAAGAAACATATGAAGGTTTAATGGAATCAACGGTGCAAAATATAAAACGACTAAGAGATGTCGATCAAATTGTACAACAACTGACAACCCATGAATATATTGAACATGCACAAATAGTCCATATGGAAATGGGAGAAGGAATAGCCGAAATCAATATGGAGGCACCACCACATTTATACGATACAATATTACAAGAAATTGTGGGAGAAGAGATTACTGGAAAAGATCATCTATTAGCATTAATGCAAAGTTTGACATTTGCCAAAAAAGAGTATGACCAAGTTGCCTCGGCACTTCAAATGGTGAAACAAACAGGTTATGGTATTGCAGCACCAGCGATAGAGGATATGTCGTTAGATGAGCCAGAAATCATTAAACAAGGTCCAAGATATGGGGTTCGTTTAAATGCTGTTGCACCTTCTATTCATATGGTAAAAGTCGATATTGCTTCAGAATTTTCACCGATTATAGGGACAGAAAAACAGAGTGAGGAATTAGTGAAGTATATTATGCAAGATTATGAAGAAGACCCTTTATCCGTGTGGGATTCAGATATATTTGGACGATCATTAAGTACGATTGTGCAAGATGGTGTGCAAGCAAAAATTGCCTTGATGCCAGAAAATGCTCGATATAAATTAAAAGATACGTTAGAAAAAATAATAAATGAGGGCTCAGGTGGACTGATTGCGATCATTTTATGACATTTGACCGTGTGGAGTAGTAAGAAAATGGTGAGAAAAGTCACTATTTTCTTACTATTTTTGTTTGAATTGGAAAATTTTACGCTAAACAAATGCCTGAAAATAAAAAAAATAATAAATTACAGATTTTATGTTGAATTTTATAAGAAAGTCGGTTAGTATAGCTTTACATCAATATTTTCATCCAAAGTGTAAAGTTGATGTATTAAACATTTCAAATAATTTGTAGTAGACAAATTATAATTTCGTTGAGGAGGTGAATATCATGAACAAAACAGATTTAGTTAATGCAGTAGCTGAAAAAAGCGAACTTTCTAAAAAGGACGCTGCAAAAGCTGTGGATGCAGTTTTTGAATCAGTCATGGATTCACTAAGCAAAGGTGAAAAAGTACAAATCATCGGTTTTGGTAACTTTGAAGTACGTGAGCGTTCAGCACGTAAAGGACGTAATCCACAAACAGGTGAGGAAATTGAAATTCCTGCGAGCAAGGTTCCAGCATTTAAAGCAGGTAAAGCTCTTAAAGATGCTGTTAAAAACTAATACATAGAGCTTT